>JANMQW010000096.1:0-10968 GCA_031370725.1 Novosphingobium sp. | reverse complement strand
CGCCAGATCGTCAGCCACGGCCACATCCTGGTCAACGGGGTCAAGTGCAACATTGCCAGCCGCCGCGTGGCGCCGGGCGACGTTATCAGCCTGGGCACCAAGGCCAAGGACATGGCGCTGATCATCGAGGCACAGACCCTGCCCGAGCGCGACATTCCCGAATACGTCGCCCCCGACGGCACCGACAAGGCGACTTTCGTCCGCGTCCCCACGCTCGACGAAGTGCCGTACCCGGTAAAGATGGAACCGAACCTGGTGGTCGAGTTCTACTCGCGCTGATCACGCACTCCATCGGTTCGAAAAGGCGGGAGCGAGAGCTTCCGCCTTTTTCGTTTAGGCTCAATCCTTTATCGTGTTGCGCCGGGCTGAAGAATATTTTCGTCCGAGTGATGCCGCTCACCGGAACACAGTGGAGGACGCGACATTATCAAGCAGTCATGAACCGCTTTCCTCCCCTGAAAAGCTTCCGCCCATGAAACGCTTCCGCTTCGTCACACCGCACCGCGTCGGCAAGTGGTACGCCGACCTCAACCTCGCCCAACGCCTGGCCGAAACGATCGGCGCAGGGTTTCTGGAACGGCGCACGGGCAAGTTCGTGCTCTATCCCGAATCGCGCCTCGAAACCGCGGGCGACGACAGCGAGGCCTAAAGCCCGAGTGCCTTGCGGATAAAGGTATCGCTGCGCGTCAGCAGCGTGGTGCGCGCTTCGGGATCATCGAGCTGGTGATCGAGGTTCTTGAATTCCACCAGTTCGACCGACTTGCCCGCGCTCTTGAGCTTGCTTTCCATCAGCCGCGATTCGCCGATTCCGACGTTTACGTCCTTGTCGCCGTGAAACATCAGCACCGGCGCCCTGATCGCTGCGGCATTCTGCGCGGGTGAGCCTTCGCGCAGATGCGGGCCCTTGCCGATAAACCGATCGACCAGATAATAGTCGTAGTAACCGCGGTGCTCTTCGCGCAGCGCCGTCAGATCGGTGACCGGTGCCACCGCGACAATCGCCTTGAACAGGTTCGGATCGAGCACTGACGATTGCAGCGCGGCGTATCCGCCATACGACCAACCGACGATCGCCAGCTTGCCTGGCGCAGCGATCCCTTGCGCTTCCAGCCACCGGCCCGCGGCGTTCACATCTCCCACCGCGATTTTCCAAGATTGGAAGCCGTTTTTCTCGAACCATTTCGAGCCATACCCTGCCGATCCGCGAAAATTGGGCTGCAATACCGCGAACCCGCGCGCCGCATAGAATTGCGCGAGCCAATCGAAGCCCCACTCGTCGCGCGCGCTTGGCCCACCGTGGGGCATGACGATCGCTGGCAGGCCTTTGCCCGTGCTGCCCGGCGGCAGTGTTAGGTAACCGGGGATCATGGTGCCATCGCCCGCCGGAAAGGTGACCGGCTTCATTTCGCCCAGCGCAACCCCATCAAGCTCGCTGCGCAGCGGGAGCAGTTCGCCAAGTTGTTTCGAGGCCTTGTCGAACAGATAAAACGTGCCGGGATGCGTGTCGCTGCCGGCAAACAGCAGAAGCTTGGATTCATCTGCGGAGGAATCGACAAACTCGATCGCCTTTCCGGGCAGGGCCTTGCCGAGCGAGCCGCGCAGACGCTTGAGCTCGGGATCGAAAAACTCGGCTTCGCGGCGTTCGGTGGCATAGCTTGCTCCCACCACGCGGCGCGAGCGGCCGATGCGGATCAACCCGTCGACGTCCACGCCGTCACGCGCCAGCACGACCTGTTTGGTCGCGCTTCCATCCAACGCAACGCTGTAGAGCGCCATGAAGCCGCCCGCATCGTCGAACCCGTAGACGACGTTCTTGGGGGTATCGACCGCGAAGGGATTGAACCCGGTGACGGTCTGGCCATCGCTCACGAGCTGGCCGAGCTTTTCCCAATCGCGCGAGCCGGGGCGGCGGAACAGGTATTTGACGATGCCCTTGCTGTAACCGTTGCCGTCGGTCGAACTCAGCCCCATCACCCGGACGACGCCCTTCCCGTCCGAGATATACTCGCTCGCACCATCCTTGGCGGATTCGACGATCGAATGCTTCTTGCTGATCAGATCGACGGCTTCGACCCCCATCCCTTCACGAGTTTTCGCCAGGATTGTCCCGGTTGTCGCCTCGGGCACAAACTGCCGGGTCATCAAAACGCGGCCAGGCTTTCCGTCCGCATTCCAGTCGATCAGGTTGCCGCCGTTTTGCATAATGTAAAGCGCGCGTGAGCTTTTATCCTGGCTTAGCAGTTCGACCCCGCTGCCATCGGCCATCACCTTGACCACACGCGAAATTCCGAAATCGCCAGCCGCAGTATGCTCGCGGATACTGATCCCGCAGATCATCACCGCCTCGGTCGCCCACCGGCAATAGTCGATCCGCTCATTCGCTCCCGATGCCGACAGGATCGATTTGAACGAGGGATTACCGGCCAAATCGACCACGGCCAGGCGCTCACCTCCCGCGCTCGGCTCCACCACCCCCAGCTTGCTTCCATCGGGCGACAGGCTGATTTGCTGAACCGATTCGCGCGCGCCGAACTTTCGTGCCAGCACTTCGACAGGATCGGCAAACGCCGCGTGCGGAACGCCGAAAACTCCAAGCGATCCCGCCAGAAGAACCGCTTTGATCAAGCTTTTCACGATGTTTTCCCAATCTAGTCTGCGGATCCGTGGTCACGCGCATATCAAGCAAAATCGGCAGCTTACGGCTAGCGCGAAGTGCGCAGTTCAAGCTTGCGCCGTGCCGGATAGATCTTGGCATTCGCAAACCAGCGGACCAGCGCGACCTGCGTCGCAACATCCTCCACAGCCCCGCCCAGTTCGAAGCCGGGCCCGATCTGGTCGCTGGGGCGGTGATAGGTGGTTTCCATGAACCGCTCGACCCGCGCCGGGTCCGAATAGCTCGAGCTGACCATAACCGCCGGGATATCGTGCTGAAGCAGCGCCCAGCCATCCTGACGGCGCAGGAAGCTGTCCGCCACCGGATTGGTCTCGATCCGCACCTTGAGCGCCTTGGCGACTTTGGCGATGTCCCCGTCGAGCCCGGTGCGGCCATGGCCGATCACCGTCAGCGGCATCCCCGCGGGTCCGATCGCCGGACTGTCGATGTTGAACGCTGCAACAATCGCAGCCAGCGGCAGCGGCGGGTTCTCGGCAAAGGCATGCGCCCCCAGCAGACCGAGTTCCTCGGCGCTGGTGGCGAGGAAATAAACATCGCGATCAAGTTTCTTGCCCTTGGCCAGTACCCGCGCGGCCTCGGTCAGCACCGCCAGCCCGCTGGCGTTGTCGATCGCCCCGTTGCAGATCAGGTCTTCGGCAGGCGGCGCGGCGCACGTCCCGAAGTGGTCCCAGTGCGCGACCAACAGTACTGCGCCGCGATCGGGTGAGCGCCCGGGCAGCCGACCGATCAGATTGTGCGTACTGATGCGGGCTTCGCGCGTGGTCGCCTCGAGCGTGCCGGTCAGCGCCAGCGGACGGGGCACGGCGTCGGCCGCGTCCGCCGCCCTGACCAGCACCGGCCAATCGGCGCCGAACAGGCGCAGGGCGTAATCGCGGGTGACAAACGCTTCGAGATCGCCGCCCAGACGGTCGTCGGCCAGCGCATACCCTGCGCGCGTGCGCCTCGCAGCGACCCCGTCGAGCGTGCGTTCGCCGTCGAGTACGGTGAGCACCGCCCCAGCCCCAGCCTCGATCAAGCGATCCTGGCGAGCGGCGGCGGCTTCGGCGTCCATTCCGGCAGGCGGCTTGTCGAGTATGACTGCGATCCGTCCCGCCAGTTCGCTGCGCGGTGGCAGGGTTGCGCCGCCGCGCCCCAGAAATAGCACCGGCGCGTTTTCAAGCAGCTGGCGCGGGCCCGATGTGAGCACGAGAATGCCCGCATCGGGCAAGGGAAGCGGGCGCCTGATGCGCTGGAACGACGCGGCGGAACGCGCTGGGGAGCGTTCGACCAGCTCGACCGGCGCGAACCAGGCATTGCCGGGATCGTTGGTGCCCGAAACCAGCCCGATCCTGAACCACTCGCGCGCCAGATAGCGCAAGGTCTTGCTTTCGCCGTCGGTTCCCGGCTCACGTCCGCCGAAATCGTCGCTTGCCAAAATCTCGATGTGGCTGCGCAGCGCGGTCTCAAGCGCACGGTCGGGCTTGGCGAAACCCGCCTGCGCGGAGCCGAGCGCCAGCATTGCCAGAAGCATTCTTGGGCTCACACGTGACAAGAAGCCCTCCCGGCGTTCGACTCATCGCCAACGCGCGACACTTCATCGCACACCTCGCCACTTGCCGAAAGCGTGGCGCGCGCAATCGTTCCGGCCGATGTTGGCAAAAATGGTTTAGTGGCGGCGACTTCGCGTGGCCGGGCGCGCTATTGCGCGGTCCAGCCGCCGTCCATGCTGATATTGGCGCCGGTAATTTGCGCCGCGTCGTCGCGACACAGGAACAGCGCCATCGCCGCGACCTGTTCGGGTGAAACGAACTGGCGGGTCGGCTGGCGCACCAGCATCACATCGTTGAGCACCTGTTCGCGGGTTAGCCCGCGCGCTGCCATCGTATCGGGGATCTGGTTCTCAACCAGCGGGGTCCACACGTAGCCCGGGCTGATGCAGTTGGCAGTGATCCCGTAAGTCGCCAGCTCCAGCGCCAGCGTCTTGGTCAGCCCGGCGAGGCCATGCTTGGCCGCCACATAGGCCGATTTGAACGGCGAAGCGGTGAGCGAATGGGCGCTGGCGGTGGCGATGATCCGGCCCCAGCCGCGGCTCTTCATATAAGGGACCGCCAGCCGCGCAGCATCGAACGCCGCGGTCAGGTTGAGCGCGATGATCGCATCCCACTTTTCGACCGGAAACTCTTCGACCGGGGCGACGTGCTGCATCCCGGCGTTGCTGATCAGGATGTCGACCCCGCCGAACTTTTCCGCCGCAGCCGCCATCAGCGCCTCGACTCCGTCTCTCCGGGCGAGGTCGGCAGCAACGTGGATCGCAGGCGCGCCGCTGACCGCCGTCAACGCAGCGATTTCCGCGGCAATCGCATCGGCATCGCCGAAGCCATTGATCACCAGCGTTGCTCCCTCGGCGGCCAGCGCCTTGGCATATGCCAATCCAATCCCCGAAGTGGAACCCGTAATCAAAGCGCATTTGCCCTTGAGGAACATTGACCCGCCTCGCAGTGTTGTTACTCGAATATCGGGCGGCCTTTGCGGCTTGCCCGATGGTTGTCCAGTGCCAACGTCCAACGAATACACCGTCCAACAAAATCAGGGGAGGCTCCGATGCGGCTCGACGATTTCGATCCCAACAGCGTCAACATCGGCGACCAGCGCGGCAGCGGCTTTTCGCTGGGCGGAACCGGCGGGCGGGTCGGTTGTGGCAGTATCGTGATCGCGCTGATCGCGGCGCTGGTGTTCGGGGTCGATCCCGGCCAGATGCTGGGCGGCTCACAAGGTGACACCACGGGTCAGGTCGCAACCCAGGGTGGCACTACGGCCACAGAAAGCTGCTCGATCGATGCCGTCAGCCGCGAAAGCTGCAACGCGCTGTCTTCGCTCAACAAGACCTGGGCACCACTGTTCGAAGCCGCCAAAATTCCTTTCACTCCGCCCAAGCTGGTGTTTTATTCGCAATCGGGCCGATCGGGCTGCGGCGCGGCGCAAAGCGCGATGGGGCCGTTTTATTGCCCCCAAGACCAAAGTATCTACCTCGACACCGAGTTCTATCGCGAGCTTAAACAGCGGCTCGGTGCGGGGGGCGATTTTGCGCGCGCCTACGTGATCGCGCACGAATACGGCCACCACATCCAGCAGTTGCTGGGCGTGGCGGACCAGGTCCGCAGTGCACAGCAGTCCAATCAGAACCAAGCCAACCCGCTTCAGGTGGCGATGGAATTGCAGGCCGATTGCTATGCCGGGGTCTGGGCCGGGCGCAATCGCGACCGAATCGACCAAGGCGATCTCGAAGAAGGTCTCAACGCCGCGCACTCGATCGGCGACGACGTGCTGACCAAGGGTCAGGTGGCCGAAGCCTCGTTTACCCACGGCTCTGCCGCCCAGCGCATGCAATGGCTGCGCAAAGGTATTTCGACCGCCGACGAAGACCAGTGCGACACCTTCGCCGCGTACAAACGGTAGAAGGGAACGAGTAGCCGCATCCCGCGTAGTCAGGTCAGGACGCAGCCTCGCCGCTTGGTGTCGCTTTTTTCCTGACAAGGGGACAATCCATGCGGCACGCCATACCAGTTGCCATCGGTGCTATGGTGTTATGCGTTTCACCGGTCGCGGCGCAGACCGTGGTCGATCCGGCCAACGAGCGCGCAGACGATGTGGTACTCTCGCCGTTGTCCGATGTGAACTTGCGCAAAAAGGCGGTGCCGCCGGTGCTGATGGCCGCACTCGCTGATCCCTATTCCACAAACGGGCTCAAAAGCTGCACCGGCTATACCACCGCCATCCTGGGCCTTGATGCCGCGCTGGGTGACGACATCGACGTGGTCCAGGACAAGACCGGCGATGAAAAGATGGGCAACGGCGCGGGCTCGCTTGTCAAGGCTGTGATCGGCAGCCTGATCCCATTCCGCGGGGTGATACGCGAAGTATCGGGCGCAAACGGCCAGCAGCGCGCCTGGGAGCGCGCGCTCTATGCCGGGGCGGTCAGGCGCGCCTTCCTTAAGGGCATGGGCCAGTCGAAAGGCTGCGCCTATCCGGCCCGCCCGGCCACTGCGAAGGTCGTGGCGATGCTCACCGCCAAGCACGAAGCCGAACTAGCGGCTAAAAAGGCCAAGACCGGTCCCGAAGATCGTGCTGCGGGCACCCCCGCAACGGTCGCGATGGAATCGTCCGCGAAAAGCAAGTCGGATAGCACCCCCAAACGCTGATCGTCCTGCCTACTGCGGTGACAACCCTGCCGCGGCGTCGTTTCTTTCGAATCCAAACGAGGAAACGGAGCAGACGAAGCGATCAGGATCGGTTGAATTTGGTTTGATGCTTGCTGCTGGCCGCTGCCTGCGGGGCGGCAACAACCGCCACAGCGCAGACCGCGGTCGATCCGTCCAACATGCGCATCACCGATATCGTATTGCAGCCGCTGACCGAACTCAACCTGCGCCATCCCCGGATAGCGCTGATCCTCGCGAGCGCGCAGGTCAGTCCCTACACGCTCGACAAGCTCGATAGCTGTTCCAAGATCACCGATGAAGTATTTGCGCTCGATGGCGCGCTGGGCGCAGATATCGACACCGCCGAGCGCACGCCGGTAGCGACCCGGTTCGCCAACGGTGCAGGGCGCATCGCACGCTCGATGATCATGTCGTTCGTCCCGTTTCATTCCGTCGTCCGTGAGGTTTCCGGCGCCTCCGCCCGCCAGCACACTTACGAGCGCGCGCTCTATGCCGGATCGGCACGCCGCGCGTTCCTCAAGGGCGTGGGCGAAGAGCGCGGCTGCGCCTATCCGGCGCGCGACGCCACCCCCGAAGTCGCCGTGCTGGTCCGCGCCGCCCGCCACACGGGCCGGCCGCTCGCGCCGATGCTCGCCACGCTCGTCCCGCCCACACCGCCCGCCCAAGTGGTCGTGCCCGAACGCACGCAGCAACTGGCGCTATCCAGATGGTCGATGCCACCACCCTGAAGGGCGCGCTAAAATTCCCGTTCCCCGCGTGCGACGCTTCGCCTAGCAGGCGTCTATGCGCGTTGCCGACTGTCATAACATCGACGATTTCCGCGATCTGGCGCGACGGCGGCTGCCGTGGCCGGTGTTCGACTATATCGACGGTGCTGCCGACGACGAGCTGACCAAAGCACGCAACACCGCCGCGTTCGCCGAGGTCGATCTGGTTCCCGATGTGCTCACCGGGGTCGCCGACATCGACACCTCGTGCACGATCATGGGCCGCACCAGCGCACTGCCGCTGATGCTTTCGCCCACCGCGCTCCAGCGCGTGTTCCACTGGCAGGGCGAGCGCGCGGTGGCGCGGGCGGCGGAAAAGTTCGGGGTGTGGTTCGGCATTTCCAGCCTCGCCACGGTGAGCATCGAGGACATCGCAGCGCTGACCAGCGGGCCCAAGCTGTTCCAGCTCTATGTCCACAAGGATCAGGGCCTCAACCGCAGCATGATCGAGCGTTGCCAGGCGGCGAAGTTCGATTGCCTCGCGCTGACCGTCGACACCATCGTTTCGGGCAAGCGCGAGCGCTGTGCGCGAAGTGGATTCACCTCGCCGCCGCGGCTCACGCCACGCAACCTGCTGGGCTATGCGATGAAGCCACGCTGGGGGCTCGACTATGTCCTGCGCGAGAAGTTTGCACTGCCCAATCTCGACACCCATGTGAACGAAGGGACCGGCGAAGCGGTCTCGATCGCCAGTTATTTCAACACCATGCTCGACACGTCGATGAACTGGTCGACCGCCGCGAAAATCCGCGAGCAATGGGGTGGCACATTCTGCCTTAAAGGCGTGATGAGCGCAGCCGACGCGCGCCGCGCGGTCGAAATTGGCGCCGATGCGATCATGATCTCCAACCACGGCGGGCGCCAGCTCGACGGCAGCCGCGCCCCGTTCGACCAACTCGCCGAGATCGTCGATGCGGTCGGCGGCGAGATCGAGGTGATCTGCGACGGCGGGGTGCGCCGCGGCACCCACGTGCTTAAGGCGCTGGCGACCGGGGCGACCGCGGCTTCGGGCGGGCGGCTTTACCTTTACGCGCTCGCTGCGGCGGGGCAGGCAGGGGTGGAGCGCGCGCTGGCAATCCTTCAGGACGAGATCTCGCGCGGAATGCAGTTGATGGGCGTGACCCGGGTCGATCAGTTGACCCGCGACCGGCTGCGGCGGCGCTAGGAGAATTGCGATGTCCAACGGCGACAGAGTGCAGAACGGCAACATCGCACTGCTGATCGATGCCGACAACGCCTCGTCTGGCGGGCTCGACCAGACGCTGACGATCCTGGCCGAACTGGGCACGGTCAACGTTCGCCGCGCCTACGGCAACTGGAGCAAGCCATCGCTCAAGGGCTGGGCCACGCTGATCCACAAGCACGCGATCGAACCGCACCAGCAGTTCGATATTACCAAGGGCAAGAACGCCACCGATATGAAGATGACCATCGATGCGATGGACCTGCTCTATTCGGACCGGATCGATGGCTTCGGGATTATGTCGAGCGACAGCGATTTTATGCCGATCGCGATGCGCATCCGCCAGAACGGACTGCCGGTCTACGGGTTCGGCACCAGCCGGACGCCCGAGGGCTTCCGGGAGGCCTGCACACGCTTCATCGATCTCAACGCCGCTGAACAATCGGCAAGCGAGCCCGACGAAACAGTCAACGAGCCGCCGCCGGTTGGGGAAAGCCTAGTGCATCTGCTTGGCGAAGCATGGAAAGCTTCAAAGCGTGACGAGAACGGCTATGCTAGTCTTGCTGAAGTCGGCCAGCGAGCAAGCGCCCGGTCCTCGTTCGATGCGCGCAGTTATGGATACCCGCGCCTGTCCGATCTCGTGAAATCGCTCGATCAGTTCCAGACCGAGCAGCGCAACGGCTCTCTGGTGATCAAGCGAGTGCGCTAGCAGTCCTCTGAGGCTCGACACTGCCCGGCTGTGCGCGATAGAGGCTGCGGATGGACAAGCTTTCCGAAATTGTTGCGACCAAGCGCAAGGAAGTCGCGGAACGACGGGTGAGAGAGCCGGTGTCTGCGCTACGCGAGCTGGCCGCTGCACAAGCCAGGCCGCGCGGTTTTGCACAGGCCTTGCGCCGCAAAGTTGAAGATGGCTTCGCCTTGATTGCAGAAATCAAAAAAGCTTCGCCTTCCAAGGGGTTGATTCGCGTAGATTTTCAAGCGTCACAACATGCCCGCGATTATGCCACAGGTGGGGCAGTTTGCCTTTCGGTGCTGACCGACGCGCCGTATTTCCAAGGCCATGAGGACTACCTGATCGCCGCTCGCCACGCCGTTGCTTTGCCGGTGCTGCGCAAGGATTTTATGGTCGATCCGTGGCAGGTTCTCGAATCGCGGGCGATCGGGGCCGACGCGATCTTGATCATTGTAGCCGCTCTCGAAGACACTGCGATGTTCGAGATCGAGGCCGCGGCGATCGAGCATAGGATGGATGTGTTGGTAGAAGTCCACGATGCCGCCGAAATGGATCGGGCGAGTCGCCTGAAGTCGCGGCTGATCGGGGTAAACAACCGCAATCTCAGAACTTTCGTAACCGATCTTGCGGCGACGGAGCAACTTGCCCCGCTGGCTCCCCAAGGCGCGCTGCTGGTCGGCGAAAGCGGGATCGCTACACACGACGACCTGCTTCGCCTCGAACGTAGCGGGGTGCGTTGTTTCCTCGTCGGCGAAAGCCTGATGCGCCAAGCCGACGTGGCCGCAGCAACCCGCGCACTGCTGGGCAACTAGGGCTGTCCTACAGCTCCCGCATCGTGCCATAGCGGTTCGCGATGACGATCACGCGCTCCATTCGTTCCCCTCACGACCCCTGCTGCGGGAGCGCGAATTTTTTTGCATCAGGACGGTGGTCCATGTGGTCCAGATCGCCCTGCCAAGGAGACGCGCAATGGGCCTGACCCACCTCGACGAATCGGGCCGGGCGCGGATGGTCGACGTCGGTGCCAAGCCCGCAACCGCTCGCTCTGCCACCGCGCGCGGCCGCATCGCAATGTCCCCCGCCGCTCTCGCCGCGATCCGCGATGGCGCCTCGCCCAAGGGCGATGTCCTCGCCGCCGCGCGGATCGCGGGGATCATGGGCGCCAAGAAAACCGCCGAGCTGATCCCGCTGTGCCACCCGCTCGCGCTCGACGCGGTGACGCTCGATTTCGCCTTTGTCGAGTGTACGGTCGAAGCCACCGCCACAGTCTCGCTCACCGGGCGCACCGGGGTGGAAATGGAAGCGATGACAGCCATTTCGATCGCGCTTCTGACAATCTATGACATGGCCAAGGCGCTCGACAAGGCAATGGTGATCGGCCCCATCCGCCTGATCGAAAAGCGCGGCGGCAA
>JANMQW010000085.1:0-1829 GCA_031370725.1 Novosphingobium sp. | reverse complement strand
TAATCGGCAATCGGCGATCATGGTCTTTTTTGATGACCCGCCAGACTAAAGATCACTTCGCCTCGCCAGGCGTGAGCGCGTGACCGCTTCGGCCATCGACCGACCTGCGGTCTCTTTAACCTTTCGCGAGCTCCTGCGCGTATTCACCCGCATCGGCTTCCTCAGCTTCGGCGGGCCCGCCGGGCAGATCGCGCTGATGCATCGCGAGATCGTCGATCAGCGTGGGTGGGTGGAGGAGGGCGCATTCCTGCGGGCGCTCAACTTGTGCCATCTGCTGCCCGGACCCGAGGCGCAGCAGCTGGCGACGTGGATCGGCTGGCGGCTCCACGGGGTGCGTGGGGGGCTGGCGGCGGGGCTGCTGTTCGTGATCCCGGGCGCGGCGGTCATGCTGGGGCTGTCGCTGCTGTATGTCGCGGCGGCGGGGCTCGGATGGTTCGCGGCGGTGTTCCTCGGGATCAAGGCGGCGGTGCTGGCGGTGGTCGCGCAGGCGCTGATCCGGGTCGGTGGGCGCGCGCTGGGGACGCGCTTCAAGCTGGTCCTCGCGGCACTGGCGTTCGTGGCGCTAAGTTTGCTGCATGCGCCGTTTCCGCTGGTGATCCTGGCTGCCGCAGTGGTCGGTGCGCTGGTTTACACTCGACGACCCGACTGGTTGGGCAAGATCAAGTCGCCGCCGACCGACATCGCCCCGGTATCGCGGCGGCGCGTCGCAGCTGCAACGGTCGCCACCATCGCGGTGTGGCTGGCGATCTGGGCCGCCCCGATGGCGCTGATCGCGCTGACGCTCGGCACCGGGCACGTGTTGTGGGAAATTGGCGGGTTCTTTTCCAAGCTGGCGGTAGTCACCTTCGGCGGGGCTTACGCCGTGCTGGCCTATATGGCGCAGCAGGCCGTCGAGAACCTGCACTGGCTCGGCGTGGGCGAGATGGCCGACGGGCTGGGGCTGGCCGAATCGACCCCCGGGCCGCTGATCATGGTCACGCAGTTCGTCGGGTTCCTCGCCGCTTACCGCGATCCCGCACCGTTCACTCCGCTGGTCGCCGGGATGCTGGGCGCGGGGCTGACCACCTGGGTCACATTTGCGCCATGCTTCTTGTGGATATTCGTCTGCGCGCCGTGGATGGATCGGCTTGAGCGGGTACCCCGGCTTCAGGCCGCACTGGCGGCGATCACAGCGGCAGTGGTGGGCGTGATCGCCAACCTTGCGCTGTGGTTCGCGCTGCACGTGCTGTTCATGCGGATGCTAGCGTCGGGATTGCCGGATATTGCGAGCTTCGACTGGCGGGCGGGGCTGATTGCGGGAGTCGCGGCGCTGATGCTTTTCCACTTCAGGCAAGGGGTTCTGCTGACGCTGGCGGTTTGCGCCGCACTCGGGCTGGGCCTATCCCTGCTGCAGCCGTGAGGCGAGCCAACCGACCAGCCACAAGCGGATCGCGCTGGCGAGGCCCGGCGGGGTCGGGCTGGCGATCCGCTCGGCATCGATCCGCGCGACCAGCGCGTTGACTGGCACCCCCTCGCGCGCCGCAGCAGCGCGCAGGATTTCCCAAAACAGCGGTTCCAGGCTGATCGAGGTCTTGTGCCCGGCGATCTCGACCGAGTGTTTTCGAGGCGGGTGATAGGGCGTGGTCACGCCCGATCAATTAACACAGCTTCGTCATTCCCGCGAACGCGGGAACCCAGCTTAAGAATTCTCGGCAGTGCGCCTCGACCGAGCGGCGGTTTTTTGCACGGTCATGATCTGGGTTCCCGCCTTCGCGGGAATGACGAGAGTGGAATAAGGCGAAGCTGTCGCCTCAGTACATATGCTGCCCGCCGTTGATGCTCAGCGTCGA
>JANMQW010000073.1:0-3843 GCA_031370725.1 Novosphingobium sp. | reverse complement strand
CACTATATCAGCCGCGGGCTGGTTGCCGGGATCGAGGGCGACAAGGTTCGCCTCAGCGCCACCGCCGCCAACGCCTATGCGCTCGAAGAGGAAAAGTAATTCGCACGGGTAGTTCCCTCCCGCCCTGCGAACAGGCGGCCTAGCGTCGCCGGAAAGCGCCTCCCCGATCTGCGGGGGGGCGCTTTTCTTCTGGGTGGCCGGCGCGGCGAACGGGGTCATGGGATGTACACCCCCGCCAGCCGCGGCATCAGCAGCGCGATCCCTGCCATGCCCACCCCGAACTCGACGATCCCCGGACGCGGCGCAGCAGTTTGCGCCCTGAACGCCCGCCACCCGCCATGGATTGCCAGCGCAGCGCTGAGCGCGGTGAGCAGCCAAGGCCAGTCGGGAAGGGTCATCGCGTTTGCCTCACCTACTGGCAGGCGAGGCATTCCTCGTAGTCGGTCTGCCCGGCCAGCTCGAACTTGGGCAGTTCGGCGGTGTTGTCCGCCTCGACCCCGCCCGCGAACCCGGCGCGCTGGACCGACTTGGAGCGCAGGTAATACAGCGACTTGATCCCGCGCTCCCACGCCTGGAAGTGGAGCATCGCCAGGTCCCACTTGTCGACGTCCGCCGGAATGTAGAGGTTCAGCGACTGCGCCTGGTCGATATACGGGGTGCGGTCGGCGGCGAATTCGAGCAGCCAGCGCTGGTCGATCTCGAAGCTGGTCTTGTACACCGCCTTCTCCTCGGGGCTGAGGAAATCGAGGTGCTGGACCGAGCCGCCCTTTTCGAGAATCGAATTCCACACGTTGTTGGAATCCTTGCTCTTTGTTTGAAGCAGCTTTTCCAGATACGGGTTCTTGACCACGAAGCTGCCCGACAGCGTCTTGTGGGTATAGATGTTGGCCGGGATCGGCTCGATGCAGGCGCTGGTCCCGCCGCAGATGATGCTGATTGACGCGGTCGGCGCGATCGCCATCTTGCACGAAAACCGCTGCATCACCCCCATATCGGCGGCATCGGGACAGGCGCCACGTTCGTGCGCGAGCATCAGGCTGGCCTCGTCGGCCTTGGCGGCAATGTGCTTGAACATCTTGAGGTTCATCGCCTTGGCCATCGCGGTCTCGAAGCCGATCGACTTCATCTGCAGGAACGAATGGAACCCCATCACCCCCATCCCGACGCTGCGCTCGCGCATCGCCGAATACTTGGCGCGGGCCATCTCGTCGGGCGCGCGGTCGATATAGTCCTGGAGGACGTTATCGAGGAACCGCAGCACGTCTTCGATGAACAGGTCGTCGCCGCGCCACTCGTCCCACGTTTCGAGGTTGAGCGACGACAGGCAGCACACCGCGGTGCGATCGTTGCCAAGATGGTCGCGCCCGGTCGGCAGGGTAATCTCGCTGCACAGGTTCGAGGTCGAGACCTTGAGCCCCAGATCGCGGTGATGCTTGGGCATCATCCGGTTCACCGTATCAGAAAACACGATGTACGGCTCGCCGGTGGCCAGCCGCGTCTCGACCAGCTTCTGGAACAGACTGCGCGCATCGACCGTGCTGCGCACTTCTCCGGTCTTGGGGCTGGTGAGCTGCCATTCGGCGCCCGCGCGGACGGCTTCCATGAACGCGTCGCTCAGCAGCACGCCGTGGTGGAGGTTGAGCGCCTTGCGGTTGAAATCGCCGCTGGGCTTGCGGATCTCGAGGAATTCCTCGATCTCGGGGTGGCTCACGTCGAGATAAACCGCGGCCGACCCGCGCCGCAGCGAGCCTTGCGAAATCGCCAGCGTGAGCGAATCCATCACGCGGACGAACGGAATGATTCCGCTGGTCTTGCCGTTGAGGCCCACCGGCTCGCCGATCCCGCGGACGTTGCCCCAGTACGTGCCGATCCCGCCGCCGCGACTGGCGAGCCAGACGTTCTCGTTCCACGTGCCGACGATGCCTTCGAGGCTGTCCGACACCGAATTGAGATAGCAGCTGATCGGCAACCCGCGCCCCGTACCGCCGTTCGACAGCACCGGGGTGGCGGGCATGAACCACAGCCTGGAGACATAGTCGTACAGTCGCTGGGCGTGTGCCTGATCGTCGGCATAAGCATCGGCGACGCGCGCGAACAGATCCTGATAGGATTCGCCCGGCAGCAGATAGCGATCGTCGAGCGTGTCCTTGCCGAACTCGGTGAGCAGCGCATCGCGGCTGGCGTCGGTAACGATCACGAACCGGCGGGCGTGAATAGCCTTTGAGTCGGCATCCCTGGTGTCGGTCGCCGCGGCGGCGAGCACGCCTGCTGCCCCCGTCGCCATCAGGGCTTCGACCAGACCGGCAGAACCCGAATCCGCCTGCGCGCTTGCCTTGTCCATTGTCATTGCCGGATTCGCTTCCTCATCGCGCTCAAGCGTCGCCAATCCGGCAGTGGGGGTGAACCCCAAATCGTGCTGCGCCATTGCGACCTCGTCTCTCGTTGTAAAATCCATGCGACCCACCCCGTTTATAGCTGCCCCGCGTGGTCGCGGTGACAGCCTTGTTCACGTCCTGATGCAGAACCTGGCAACGCGCCTGTGTTCCGCATCTGTTCGACTCGACGGGCGAACCCCCGCCTTACCATGTCTGGGTCGACCAATGGGGAAAACTTTTCCCCAGACCCGAAGTTGCCGGACCGGCCGCCGCTCTTGCGGCGACGTCCGCAGACCGGCGTCCGCGCAAATCCGCGCGTTGCCAGCCTCACTAGGTTTTGAGGTGCCCCCGCTACCCGACCACTACCTATAGTGCCTTATTCCCAAATGGACGCAAGAGGGTAAAGCCGTTGATAACCACACGGCTCGTCGCAAGTACGATTCGTTTGGGCAGCGCAGGCCATGTTGCAGCGCAGCGACGCGCCGGAGAAAGGACGCTTGCAAGCAGCGCAAGATGCTAAGTGCGCCGAATAAAATATTTTTCAGATTTGTGACGCGGCGGGGGATAGCAGCCCTCTGCGACGAAGCGCTTGCCGCGACGAGTCCGACGCGACAGGATGGCGGCATCGTCAATCGAATGGGGGAGCGAAACCCATGTTCAACATCATCGGTATGATTATCTCGGGCCTGATCGTCGGCGTGCTCGCCCGGTTCTTCTACCCCGGCGCGGTCAGCATGGGCTGGCTGTGGACCCTCGGGCTGGGCATCGCCGGCTCGCTGCTGGCGGGCATGATCACCGCGCGCGGGTCCACAGGCTTCCACCGCGCGGGTTTCATCGCTTCGATCGTCGGTGCGATGGTGCTGATCTTCCTGGGGCGGATGCTGAACTTGGGGTGAGCTAGACCCAAACCTCATTCCGTCGCCCCGGCGCTGGCCGGGGCCTAACCAACTCCGCGCCCTCACACCTCCGGCAGCGTTAGGGGAGAGTCCGGTTGGGCCCCGGCCTGCGCCGGGGCGACAGGAAACGTTTAACTATCCCCGCGCGTGCCCCGCAATCGCGTCGGCGATCGTATCGACCAGCGCCAGCGGCAGGTCGTGGCCCATGCCGGGAACTTCCAGGATCGTCGCACCGGCAATCGCGCTGGCGGTATCGCGCCCGCCTTCGACCGGGACCAGCGGGTCGTCGGCGCCGTGGATCACCAGCGTCGGCGCGGTTACATCCTTGAGCCGCGCGCGGCGGTCGCCGTCGGCGACGATCGCGGCCATCTGGCGCATCGCTCCCGTGGGATGGAAGCTGCGGTTGTAGTCACGCTCGACGTTGGCGCGCAGCCGCGCGTCGTCGGCGGGGTAGCCGGGGCTGCCGATCGCCTTGCTGACCATCGCTCCGCGCGTCAGGATCGTCGCCAGATCGGCATCGGGGGCCATCGGTGCGGTCAGCGCGGCCATCGCCTCGGCGCGGGCGGGGGGCA
>JANMQW010000451.1:0-3941 GCA_031370725.1 Novosphingobium sp. | reverse complement strand
GGTCAGGAAGTAACGACCGTTGTTGATCTTGCAGTCATAGCCGGCCGGGATGGCGACTACGCCCTGCAACAGATAGATCTCGTCCGCGCGACCGTTCTTGCCGCAAAAGATATCCGACTGCGAAATCGCGCCGTCGTTTTCGTTGCGGACGTACTGGAACTTGAAGTTCGCCTTGAAGCGGTCAGTCGGCTCCCAGTTCAAGGTGAGGCGACCGACGAAATCCTTGAGCGTGCGGGGATTGTTAACTGCCGGGGTGCCCGCCTGAAGCCGCTGATATCGGTCGATATCGGTGTATTGCGCGGCAATCCGGATACCCAGGGTGTCGCTCGCCGGGCCCGATATGAAACCGCCGACGACTTTGCCCTTTTCCTCGAATTCGTAGGATGCTCGTGCGCCAAATTCCCAAGTGCGGGTGGGTTCGGCCGACTTGAGCGAAAACACGCCCGCCGACGCACTCTTGCCATAGTACAGCGACTGCGGGCCCTTGAGCACCTCGACCTGGCCGACGTCGAAGAAACCTGCCTGAACAAGCCTCATCGTGCTGATCTGAACGCCATCGAAGTCGAACGCGATTGCGGAGTCGAACGATGCCGAAATCGCCGACGAGCCAATTCCGCGTAGAGCAATCGTGCCGCCCGATCCCGAACCGCCGACCTGAACGTTGAGCGTCGGGACGCGACTGGCGACGTCTTCGGCCTTGGTGATGTGGTAGTCGTCGAGCGTCTTGCCCGAGACCACGCTTACTGTGACCGGCACTTCCTGAAGCGTCTCGTTCTGCTTGCGCGCGGTGACGATTATGTCGTTGCCGCTTGGAATTTCGTCTTCCGCAGCCGGTGCGGTGGACTGCGCGAACGCTGCCTGCGGCAAAGTCGCGACCGTCAGGACCGCCGATGTCGCCATGAGGCCGTTGCGAATGATCGAATTCTTGCGAGTATTGCGCACCGAACAAGTCATGACTGCCCTCCCAAAATGCGTCGCGCGAAGCTTGGCGCTTCGCTTTCGACAAGGCCCCGCGAAAATCGTGGAAGCCAGGATGCAAGGTCTAAGCACTGGCGGCCAAAGACACATTTAGCAAAACCGCTAGGGCATCGCGGACGAGCCCTATTCCGCTACGGCAAGCCGGGCTGCGGCGTGCATCAGCGCCACCCGCGGATCGTTCGGCCAAACCCACTCCGCGCCGATCACCGGAGCCACACGCAGATTTTCTGCGACGTTTCCCGGCCCGATCATCCGGTCGCAACTTTGGTGGAAGGAATAGATGCGCGCCTCCTGATAGCTCAGCGGGACGCTTTGGAAACCACGGCTTTCCATCGACTTTTGAATCGCCTCGCCAAACTGGGTGTCTTCCTGGATGATCCGGCTCATCGCCCGGCCATTGGGCGCGCCGGGATCCTCAACGGTCCACAGATCGGGCGCGGGACCATCGCCCCAGTCGGGCGCCATGGTGATCAGCTCGAGCCGGGTGGTGCCCAGCGAAGTCGGCCAGAACAGCAGCGGCGGAACGAAATAGTTCGAGAGCGGCGAGACCCAGTTAGGAAACAGCGTGTAGCTTTGCGTGGCGGTCCGGCCCAGCTCGCCGACGCTTTCGATCTGCTGCCAGTTCGTTGCGCTGTCGACCGCGCGAACGTGCTCGCGGTTGGTCTGGCGCGGTGCCGGGGCGAGCATGCGGGCGTGACCGTTGGGATAGAAGCTGTTGAAGTTGCGCTGGCTGTCAACCAGCGGCGCAACCGTTTCGGCGTGGATGAAGGGCACGTGGTAAACCTCCATGTTGGCCTCCATCGCCACCTTCCAGTTGCACTTGAGCTCGAACGAGTGGCGCGCGGCGAGGCGCAGATTGTCGAACCCGAACTCGTCCCATTCATCCCACAGCGGCCCCATCCATTCGCGCAGCGGCATCGCGTCGTCAGCGAAGTTGACGAAGATCAGCTTGCCCAGCCGCTCGCAGCGCACCCCGATCAGGCTGCGACAGCTCAGGTCGAGATTGGAGAAATCGCGGCGTTCGGGAACCCCTACCAGCGTGCCATCGGTCTTGTAGGTCCAGTGGTGATAACTGCAGATCAGCCGCGCCGCCTTGCCCCGATCCTCGGTAACGACGGGCGCGCCGCGGTGGCGACAGGTGTTGTAGAACGCGCGAACCGCGCCATCGTGGCCGTGGACGATGACGATCGGATCGCCCGCGTTGTGCCAGCGCAAATAGCAACCCGGCTCTGGCACTTCATCGAGATGCGCGGCAAACAACCAGCTTTTGCGGAAAATGTGTTCCTGCTCGAGCGCGAAGTATTCGGGCGAGGTGTAGCGCGCTGCCGGCATATCGGGCAGCGCGGGGAACCCTGCGGGCGGGGCGGTGCGAGTGCCTTCCCACTCCATCATCGCCTTGAGACGTTCGACTTCGGCAGCGTCCATCGTCATGCCCGTGCTCCTCGACGGAAGCGTCATAAGGCCGCGGCCACGCCCGGTTAACTCTCACAAGTGCCGGGCGGGTGCACCCCGACGATAGCGTTTTTGACGGTACTCGCCCCGGTATAGCCTCGCTACCATCCCCCGATAATCGGGAGAGAGCATGATGGCAGGACGCGTTGCGGGCAAAGTGGCTTTGATCACCGGCGGGGCAATGGGGCTGGGCAAGGCCGATGCCGAGCGCCTTGCCGAAGAGGGTGCGAAAGTCGTCGTGACCGACATCGATCTGGCCAAGGCCCAGGCGGTCGCCGACGCGATCGGGGGTCATGCGTTCGTCCAGGACGTGCGCGACGAGGCACGCTGGCAGGAAATCGTCGGCGAGGTCGAGCGGCTTCACGGACGGCTCGATATCCTGGTCAACAACGCCGGCAACGTGATTTTCGAATCGATCGAAGACTGTTCGGCCGAGCACTTTCGCCTGCACATGGCGATCCACGTCGAGGGCACATTCTTTGGCTGCAAGTATGCGCTGCCACTGATGAAGGCCTCGGGCGGCGGCTCGATCATCAACATGGCGTCGAGCGCGTCGCTGATGGGCTATGGCACGATCGTTGCCTACACTGCAGCCAAGGGCGCGATCCGGTCGATGACCAAATCGATCGCGATGCACTGCCAGGACGAAGGCTATGGCATCCGCTGCAACGCGCTGATGCCCGGCGGGATCGAAACCCCGATGGTCCAGGCGGTGTCGGGCCGCGCCGGGCAGACGCCCATGACCATTCCCGACGGCCCCCTGCCCGCCGACGCGCTGGGCTCCCCGCGCGACGTCGCCAACATGGTGCTCTATCTTGCCTCCGACGAGGGTCGTTTCCTGACCGGCATGGAGATCCCGATCGACAACGGCCTCTATGCCCGCCCCCATCACTGACCGCGAAGAAGGCGCGAATTATCGCTGGTACGTGCTGGCCGCGCTGACCTTCGTCAGCATGTTCAGCATCGCCGACCGGCTGGTGCTGTCGATCCTGATCGAGGATATCAAGCGCGACTTCGCGTTCAGCGACGGCCAGATCGGCCTGCTCACTGGGGTCGCGTTCTCGCTGTTCTACGTGCTGTTCGGGTTCCCTTTCGCGCGGCTCGCCGACCGCTCGACGCGCAAAAACATCGTCGCCGGGGCGCTCGCGGCGTGGAGCGTGATGACCATGCTGTGCGGCGCGGCGACCGGCTTCTGGTCGCTGTTCATCATGCGCATGGGCGTCGGCGTGGGCGAAGGCGCGAGCGGACCGGCAGGCCAGTCTCTGCTCGCCGACTACTTCCGCCGCGAGCAACTGGCGCGGGCGATGGGGTTCCTGACGCTGGGCGCGACCATCGGTACGGTAACCGGGCTGATCGCGGGCGGGCTGCTCGCCGACGCGTTCGGCTGGCGGCTGGCGTTCGTGCTGCTCGGACTGCCCGGCGTGCTCCATGCGGTGCTGATCTTCGCCACGGTGCGCGAGCCGCCGCGCGGGCGCTATGCGCTGGGCGGCGCGGCGGAGGCGGAGCAACGC
>JANMQW010000398.1:0-4372 GCA_031370725.1 Novosphingobium sp. | reverse complement strand
CGGCGGGGGCTTGCGCAAGTATCTGCTGAGCAAGAACGACCTGCCCGAAAAATCGATGACCGCGATGGCGCCTATCTCGGTACGTTCGGGCGAGGAGAAAGGCGACATGGGCAACCAGGTTGCAGCGATGATCGTCCAGCTTGGCACCCACATCGCGGACCCGGCCGAGCGTCTGGCCTATGTCCATGACAAGACCAAGAATTCCAAGGCGATGACCGAGGCGATCGGCGCGCGCAACATGACCGAAATCAGCAAGGCCAGCCCGGCGCTGTTTATGGCGCTGGGGGCGCAACTTTACACCCGGTTGGGGTTGGCCAACCGGATGGGACCGGCGTTCAACACGGTAGTGACCAACGTTCCCGGCCCGCCGGTGCATCTCCATTCGGCGGGGGCGCGGCTGGACAGCATGATGGGGCTGATTTGCCTCAACGACGGCCTCGGCCTCGCTCACGTGGTCCAGAGCTATGTCAAGGAAGCGACCATCAGCTTCACCGCCGACCGCGATCTGCTGCCCGATCCGCAGTTCTACATCGGCTGCATCGTCGAGAGTTTCGAAGAACTGCGCGATGCGGCCAAGGCCATGCCGCCCCCTTCTGCAAAGCCGGCGCCCGCAGCGAAGCGCTCGCCAGCAGCAACCAAACCTGCGCCGGTCAAAAAACCTGCACCGCGCGGCACCAAACCGGCGACCAAGCGTTCGACGGCGACCAATACCAGCAAGATCTCGAAACCCCGTAGCAAGGCCCAAGTATGAGCACCGTTACAACCGCACACCGTCCGCCGTCCGATCTGCTCGCGTTGACCGAGGTGCCACGGGCACTGCTGGAGTTTGTCAGCTTTCTCGCCCTGCGCCCAGCGATGTCGTTCATGCCCCGCGGCGACGGGCATCCGGTGCTGGTCCTGCCGGGGTTCATGGCTTCGGATACCTCGACCGTCCCCCTCCGCGATCTGCTGATCGATCTTGGCTACGATGCGGTCGGCTGGGAGCTGGGGCGCAACATGCACATCACCAACGCCCGCGTGCAGGCCATGTCCGATTCGCTGCTTTCCCATTATCAGCGCAGCGGACGCAAGGTTTCGCTCGTCGGCTGGAGCCTGGGAGGGTTGCTTGCACGCGAGCTAGCCAAGCTTCATCCAGAGATGGTGCGCCAGGTGATTTCGCTGGGCAGCCCGCTCACCGCCGATCGCGGAATATCCAAGGTTCGCCGGCTGTTCGAGGCGCTCAACGGCACCGTTCCCGAAGTGCAGCGGCGCGGCCAGTTTCTGGACATCGGCAGCCCCCCGCCGGTGCCATCGACCTCGGTCTTCACAAAAGGCGATGGGGTGGTCCAATGGCGCGGCTCGATCCAGCCCGAAGGGTTTGAGCGCGAAAATGTCGAAGTACGCGCCAGCCACATCGGGCTGGGAGTGAACCCCAGCGTGATGTGGCTGATCGCCAACCGCCTTGCCCAAACCGAAGGCGAGTGGGCGCCGTTCACGGCCAAAGGGCTGGCGAGCTGGGCATTTCCCACCAAGCGGGTGGTGCACTGACGCCGTCAGAACTGTTTCCTGAAACTCACTTCGAAGAACCGCCCCTTGGGGTCGAGAAACCCGGGCTGGTAGCTTAGCGGGACCAAACCGTTGGCGTCGGTTACGTGCTGTTGCGCATCGAACACGTTTTCCACCCGAACCGACACGCGGCTGTGCGCCAGGAACGGCACGGCCTTTAGCAAGCTGGGCATCTGCCCGAGATCGGCAAACAGGCGCAGATTGGCGGTTGCGATCGGGGCGAAGCCAAGCTGGCTGGCGCCGGTCGTGGTGTCGCCGTCGATCTGCGCGCCGCCGGTATAGCTGGCCGAAGTGCGCAGTCCGAAGCCGCGATAAAACCCGCCGCCCTCGAGTTCCACGCCGTGACGCGCGACTGGGTTGCTGCCAGTGGCATCGCCAGCGAGCAGATCGAGTACCGGCCCGCCCGCGCCGATCCGAACCGCCTGGTCTAATCGAATCGTGTGATAGATCGACAGGTTCCAGCGCCCGCGGCCATCGCCGCCGCCCGGCCCGCCGAAGCGGCCGCCGCCAAAGCCCCTCCCGCCGCCTCCACGTCCGGCACTCGCGCCCTCGGGACGCCCTCCGCCGCGGCCTCCCCCCGCGCTGCGCAACGCTGCGAGCGGGTTGTCCCTGTCGGCGTTGGGATCGGACTTGCCGAAGCTGCCCGCGAGGTTGAAACCATAGCGCAGCCGTTCACCGGTTTCTTCGGCAAACGTCACCGGTCGCCGGTCGATCGAGACCAGTCGCCCGCCAGCATCGCGCACCACCCGGCCCGGAAACGCCGCCTCGATAGCGGGGGTGAGCAACGGGAAGCCGTTGGTGGTGTTGCGCGAAGTGTTACGGAAATATTCGGCGATAAAGTTCGACCGTTCCAGGAACGGCAACTGCCAGGTCAGACCGAACTTCCAGTCGCGCTGGCGTTCCTTGACCAGAAACGGATTGCCGCCCGTGGTGACGCTGGCCAGCACCGTCTCGCCGCGGGTGAAATCGTAGACCGGCACGTTGGGAGTGACGATTATCGGCCCGCCCAGATCGGGCAGGCCGGGCGCGGCGTTCTTGGCGATGTACGTGGCTTGCAGCGAGAGCGTCTCGGTCGGCGACCAGGTCAGCCCCGCGTCGTAATCGATCAGCGTGCCGAGGTCGGATAGCCGATCCACGCCAGCGCTGAAGTTGAGCGAGACGTCGCCGATCGCGCTGAGCACATTGTTGCGGCGGCTGGTCAACGGAAAATCGAGGTTGATCCCTGCCGACACATTGCTGCGATCGAGATTGGTCTGGCCCACCGAGCGTGTGCTGGTGCTTTCCAGCGCGGTGTAGTCCAACCCGGCCTTGACCGTGAGCGAGGCATCGCCCGCCGGCAGGTGAAATGGCCGCCCAACCAGCGTGAGCAGGCTTGTCGCGGTGTCGGTGCGGCTGCGGGCAACGGTATCGCGGCTGAGCACGATCGCGTCGGTTGGCAGCGCGCCCGAGACGCTCAGCTGCCCGGAATCGACCAACGTCTGCAGCGCGCGCGCATCGGCGCGGTTGTCGGTGCGGCTGGTGCTGTCGAGGTGACTGTAGTCTGCGGTCGCAGTCAGCCGCCACGAACCCAGCTGGCGATTGTACCCCGCGCCCACTGAGGCGCTGGCGGTCTCGCCGCGCCGGGTGAGCGCGTCGGGATAGAGGGAATTGCGAACCGTGGCCCCGCGGGCGTCGTTCAATGTCACCGTGTTGAGCCCGAATTGCGAGTGGGTGTAGTCCTTTTCCAGATTGCCATTGATGCTCAGCGAACCCCCCGCGAATGGCTGCGCCCAGGTGGCGTTGGCCTCAACCGATTTGGTGTCGGCCAACAGGGTGCGGAACTGGGCCGGGGTCGGATCGCCCGCAATCATCGCGCCGCCGCCGCCCGGCTGGACGATCCCGCGTTCGGCCTCGCTCAGCGGGCTGGCGGCCTTGAAGCGCACCGTCGCATTGAGCCGCGACTTGCCCGCCAGCCTGAGCAGCGAGGCGGTCTGCTCGTTGGTGGAATAGCCGCCGCTGCCGGGCACCCCGGCTTCGATCTCGATCGTCGTTGCGGCGTAGTTGTCCTTGAGGATGAAGTTCACCACCCGCTGGTTGGGCGGATAGCCATATTGCAGCGCGACTTCCTCGGGGAGGATTTGCACCCGCTTGATCGCCTCGGGAGGGAAATCGCGCAGCTCGCGAAAGCTGGCGATGCGCTGGCCGTTGAGCAGGATCACCGGGCGCCCCGCACCCCGGCCGCGGCCAGAACCTGTCTCGGGTGCGAGAAAGCCGAGCAGTTCGTCGAGGCTACCCGCGCCGTAAGATGCGACGTCTTCCTCGTCGAGTTCCTTGACCGGCGGCTTTGCGGTCTCGACCTGACCGGCGACACGGTTGCCGATCACCACGATCTCGTTGCGCGGATCGCTGGCGGAATCGTCTGATGCCGTAGTTTCGGGGGCCTGGGCCGAAGCTTGCGCCGCTGCGGTTGCGGGGTGCAATGCCATAGCTAGTGCGGCCCACGAAATCGCCGTTGCGGGGGTCATCAATGCGGCCTTTTCGGAGTGGTTGTGGTCCGGGGTCGGGACATGTGAGGGCTTCCCCGCCAGCCCTTAGCTGGCGGTCGGCCCCCCGCTGGACAAGCCGCAATCCGTAACAATTTGTCGCGCCAGACCTCGCGCCACCGCCGGGCTTCCCTTTTCGGGCACTTCCCGCTAAGGCGCGCCCGGCCCACTTCCGGGCCCACCAGGGATCGATTTAACCGCCTATGGCGAAAGAAGAACTTCTCGAGATGCGGGGCACGGTCGTCGAGCTGCTGCCCAATGCCATGTTTCGCGTCCGCCTCGAGAACGATCACGAGATCCTGGGC
>JANMQW010000373.1:0-6363 GCA_031370725.1 Novosphingobium sp. | reverse complement strand
ATGCTTTCCAGCAGACTCTGCTTATTGATCGGAGTGCCCGATGGCGCGCGTTACCGTTGAAGATTGCGTCGACAAGGTTCCCAACCGGTTCGACCTCGTGTTGCTCGCCGCGACCCGCGCGCGCGCGATTTCGGGCGGGGCTGAACTGACGATCGAGCGCGATCGCGACAAGAACCCGGTCGTCGCGCTTCGCGAAATCGCCGACGAGACCGTCCGCCCCAAGCACCTCCACGAAAGCCTGGTCAGCTCGCTGCAGAAGATCCTGCCCGACGACGAGGACGAGGCCGATGCGGTCGGCTCGCTCAGCCAATCGGCCGAGGCGCTGCGAATCACCGCCGCCGCCCCGGTGCGTAACACCTCGCTTGGCGCAGATTACGACGGCTGACCGGCGATTGATCGGCAAATACTTACCATCGTCGTTTGTTTGGTTGAAATCGGAATTTACAACTTCTGAAACAAAATCTGCTCGTTGGCGGATAGCGCATTGACGAATTTCACTCACCTCGCCCAGGGTGCAGGATTTTTTTGTGTAGTCATCGCCTCTTTTCCCCGAAGTGGTACGCATTTATCTCTGGATTTCCTTCGCCGCAACTTTACCGAATTCATGTTCCGGCCCCGGCTGTGGGAGAGTAGCGAAACACTCTACGTCAACCTCGACGTTCGCACTGCACAGGAAGACGCGATCGGCGATGGGTCCCGCTCGCTCAGCGGAATGCCTAGAAGAGGCCGAGATCATTGCGCGGCCGCCGACAGAGGCAATGTTCTGGTCAAAACTCATGACCTCCCGTTTGCTTCCCGGGAACTTCGGGAGAGGTTGCACGGGATAACGAACAGTCGCGAAGTCACCACGCTTTATCCGTTCAGGCAGATGTCTTCTACACTTACCAGCTTTCATGCGCACCAAAACGACCGGGGTGGGATCAGGGAATTCCTCGACCGCCGGGACCCTTTCCTGGGAACCTCGCTCAGCGTTATCGAATCAATGCTCGAACATGGCGAATGGGGGCTGCGGAATGCTGTACCCATCGACATCGAGGACTTGCAGCTTCGCCCGCACGCTTACGGTGAGGCCCTTGCCTCGCGCTTTGGCTGGAATTTCAGCCCGCCTGCAAATCCGCTTCCACCAAAGCGGATCCTCGCAGGGACGGCGGGCGAATTGGTAGAGCGGATACGCGGCCGACTATCGACCGAAGTCGTGGTTCGTGCAAAACCCTTACCGCGGGCATCTGCGGCGTTCGTTGACCGGGAAGGTCCGCTGGCTGACCTTTACAGTGCGCTCAAGGCCAAAGCATTTTCGCCGCAGTAATTTCGCTGCCCGCTTTGCGATCGTACCGGCGCAAGACCACGGTAGGCGCTAATTACAACGGCTACAGCCGTCGTTGGCTCGGCGCCGCATACAACGACTGACATAGGCGCCTAAGTCTCTCGACCCGCCTCCCCACCCGCGGCTATGGCAGTTGGCGGAGGACCAATCATGATCGAAACCGTCGATGCGATCGCGCAAGTCGGCCAGGGTTCGCTGACCGCGCGCGCGGTCGAACCGGCTGCCGGCGAGGGTGCCAGCGGCGGTATTGGCGACACCCGGGAAAGCGCCTGCCTGAATTGCGGCACCCGCCTGACGGGGAGCCATTGCCATTCGTGTGGCCAGGCCGCGCACGTCCATCGCACGATCGGTGCATTCTACCACGACCTGCTCCACGGCGTCTTCCATTTCGAGGGCAAGATCTGGCGCACGCTGCCGCTTCTGGCGTGGCGGCCGGGTCAGTTGACCCGTGAATATATCGATGGTCGCCGGGCAAGTTATGTCTCGCCCATCGCGCTGTTTCTGTTCGTGGTGTTTTTGACCTTCGCGCTGTTCAACTGGATCGGCGGCCCAGTGCATTTCGATAACAACAAAAATCTGGTACTCGCCAAAGGCGGTGCGACTGCCGAAGCACTGGCAGAAAGGCGCATCGCCGATTTGAAGCGGGAACTTGCCGCAGCGGAACGTTCAGGCGAGCCAGTCGCGGGGCTCGATAGTCAGATCGCGGGAGCGGAAGCTGCGCTTGCGGGAATTCGGGCGGGCAACAAGCAAAAGCTGCCCGACGAGATCGCCAAGGCCGACAGTCCGGGTGACCGTAATTTGGCGGAACTCGTCAACGTCGGCTGGCGCAAGGCGACCGAAAACCCGGAGCTGGCGCTCTACAAGCTTCAGTCGAGCGCCTACAAATACAGCTGGCTGCTGATTCCGATCAGCGTGCCTTTCGTGTGGCTCCTGTTCCCGTTTCGCCGTCGGTTCCACCTTTACGATCACACTGTGTTCGTCACGTACTCGCTCAGCTTTATGCTCCTGTTGCTCGCGGCAGGCACGATAATCGCCGTCTGGACGACCGCCGACTTCTTGGTCTTCGGGCTGACGCTTTACGTGCCGTTCCACCTTTACCGGCAGTTGTGCGGCACTTACGGAATCGGGCGGTTCGGGGCGATCTGGCGAACCTCGGCACTTATGATCTTCGCCGGCATCGCCTTGACGCTATTCACCGCAGCGATCTTTGCCCTGTCAACGACCTGATCTGCTCTCAGCGTGGCGTCCCGATGCACACACTTTGCTGCGCTCCGATGACGAAGGCTGACATCGCGCGCAGCAGTGGCTAGGCTGCGGCGATGGCGACGATCGCGGTCTATAGTGTCAAGGGCGGGGTCGGAAAGACCACCTTCGCGGCAAACCTGGCATGGTGCTCGGCCACAATCTCAAAGCGCGCCACTTTGCTGTGGGATCTCGATGCCGCAGGCGGCGCGGGATTTCTGTTTGGGGTTGAGCCGGCGCCGCGCGCGCGTGCCGCCGCAGCAATCTTCGCGCAAGAGGCCGATCCCGTCGAACTGGTCCGCCCGACCGCGTTCGCCAATCTTTCGGTGCTGCCCGCCGATGCCAGCCTGCGCGCGCTCGATTCCGCGCTGATCAAACTAGGCAAGCGCCGCCGCCTTGCTCGCCTGATCGAGCGGCTGGACAAGGATTTTGCCCGGATCGTGCTCGATTGTCCGCCTGTACTCAACGAGATCAGCGCGCAGGTGCTGCGCGCGGCCGATCTGGTGATCGTTCCGCTGACCCCGTCCCTGCTGTCGCTTCGCGCGCTCGACCAGATTCGATCCGAACTTGCCGATAATCACAAGCGCCACCCACCGCTGCTGCCGGTGCTGTCGATGATCGACCGCCGCCGCGCCAGCCACTGCGCCGCGATTGCCGAGCATCCCGACTGGCCCGTCATCCCGATGGCCAGCGCAGTCGAACAGATGGCCGCGCGGCAGGCCCCGATCGGCGCCTACGCGCCCTCAAGTCCGGCCGCGCAGTCTTTCATCCGGCTGTGGGCGGGGGTCGAGAAGCGCCTGCTGGAAGGCTAACGGTTGCCACGCCACGATTAGAGAATGATCGACGCAAAACTTGCAACCGATAGCCTGACCCAACCGCAAACAGGAACGGGCCGACAGCGGTGCCGGCCCGTCTTTTCGTGTTCGCCGAGTTATGCCCCTTGTGGCGCAGCCTCGCCCGCTCCACCAAAGCGACGCCCGGCTTTTGGAATCGCCGAACCGATCGTGGTGACAGGACGCAGCGGACCGGTCGGGGCGTCGGGGCGGTCGATCCTGCCGATATCGAGCAACTGCTTGATCTCGTCGCCGGTCAGCGTCTCGTACTCGAGCAGCGCCTGAGCGAGCAGGTGGAGCTTGTCTTCGTTGCTCTTGAGGACCTCGCTGGCCTTGGCGTGCGCACCTTCGACCAGCGCGCGGATCTCGGCGTCAATCGTCTTGTTCGTCTCGTCCGAGTTCATCGTCCGCTGGCTGCCGCCGTAACCGAGATAGCCTTCCTGAGTCTGCTCGTACTGGAGCGGGCCAAGCTTGTCCGACATGCCCCACTGGGTGACCATATTGCGCGCCAGGCTGGTCGCGTACTGGATGTCCGACGAGGCGCCGCTGCTGACCTTGTCGTAGCCGAAGATGATCTCCTCGGCGACGCGACCACCCATGCTGACCGAGAGGTTGGCGTGCATCTTGTCGCGGTGGTACGAATAACTGTCACGCTCGGGCAGACGCATGACCATGCCCAGCGCGCGGCCGCGCGGGATGATCGTCGCCTTGTGGATCGGATCGCTGGCGGGCTCAAACACGCTGACGATGGCATGGCCGGCCTCGTGATAGGCGGTCATCTTCTTTTCGTCGTCGGTCATCACCATGCTGCGCCGTTCGGCGCCCATCATGACCTTGTCCTTGGCGTCCTCGAACTCCTGCATCGCCACCAACCGCTTGTTGCGGCGCGCGGCAAGCAGCGCGGCCTCGTTGACCAGGTTCGCCAAGTCCGCTCCGGTGAAGCCCGGAGTACCGCGCGCAATCGTACGCGGATTGACGTCGGGGGCGAGCGGCACCTTCTTCATGTGGACCGATAGAATCTTCTCCCGGCCTTCGATGTCAGGGATCGGCACGACCACCTGGCGATCAAACCGGCCCGGGCGAAGTAGCGCGGGATCGAGCACGTCGGGACGGTTGGTCGCGGCAATGATGATGATGCCCTCGTTGGCCTCGAACCCGTCCATCTCGACCAGCAGCTGGTTGAGCGTCTGCTCACGCTCGTCGTTGGAATTGCCGAGGCCGTGGCCTCGATGCCGTCCGACCGCGTCGATCTCGTCGATGAAGACGATGCACGGTGCGTTCTTCTTGGCCTGTTCGAACATGTCGCGCACGCGGCTCGCACCCACGCCAACGAACATCTCGACGAAGTCCGAACCCGAAATCGTGAAGAACGGCACCCCGGCTTCGCCCGCAATCGCGCGCGCCAGCAGCGTCTTGCCGGTGCCGGGCGATCCGACCAGCAGCGCGCCCTTGGGGATTTGTCCGCCCAGCTTCGAGAAGCGCTGCGGATCGCGCAGGAACTCGACGATTTCCTCCAGCTCCTCACGCGCCTCGTCGATGCCGGCGACATCGCTGAAGGTTACCCGGCCCTGCTTTTCGGTAAGCAGCTTGGCCTTGGATTTGCCGAAACCCATCGCCCCGCCCGCGCCACCACCCTTCTGGACCTGGCGCATGGCGAAGAATGCAACGCCCAGGATCAGCAGGAACGGCAGCGCCTGGACCAGAATGTAGAGCAGCAGGTTAGGCTGTTCTTCGGCGCGACCGGCATATTTGACGTTGTTCTCGTCAAGCAGCTTGGTCAGCCCGCTGTCGCCCGCGATCGGGACGGTCGAGAAAGTCTCGTTGTTCTTGAGCGTGCCGGTGATCCGGTCGGGCGCGATCTGGATCTCGCTCACCGAGCCCTCGGCCACCTTGGCGCGGAAGTCCGAGTAGCGCATCTGCCCGGCTGTGGCGTCGGTGCGGGGGCCGAACATCGAGACCACCAGCAGCAGAGCGAGAAAGATCCCGCCCCACACCATCAGGCTTTTGATCCAGGGATTGCCCGAAGGCGGCTGATCGTCGTTCATCGCAAAGGTTCGCCCGTCATGCAGGAGTGCTGGGTGTCAATGTAGGCACGAGGGGATGAATGGCAATATAACCCAAGTGCCGTATCGGCGCGAAATTTAGTCAGTTGCGAGCATCCTGCGGGGCGGAGTGGGAATAAAGCGCCAGCCGCTGTCTGTAGCTTGCGCGCGGACACCGCCGAGCGTGGCCACCCGGCCCGCCTCCAGTGCACCCTCCAGCCGCGCAATTTCGGTGCCGCGCGGGGTGCCTTCTTGGCCGAGCACGGCGAGTACCCGCTCGATCACCCGCAGGCGAACCGCGCGCGGGGCGATGGGGCGATAGGTCAGCCCGGAATCGTCGCGCGTAACCCGATCGTCCCACTCGCGCGCCGCCGCCCAGTCGAGAACAGCGTCGGCCTGCGCCAGATGCGCGGCGCTCGCGGCCAGTGCGGCGGAATCGAGCCACGGGGCGGCGGCGAGTCCGGCCCGCACCCGCACGCGCTCAAAACGGTGATCAGCGTTCGAGGAATCACACGCCGGATCGATCCCGGCGCGAGCAACGACCGCTTCCAGCTCGGCCTTGCGCCAGTTCAGCAACGGGCGCAGCAGCGGCAGGCCGGGATGCCCGGGCACTTGTGCCACACCCCGCATCCCCGCGAGCCCGCGCACCCCCGCGCCGCGCGAAAGGCGCATCAACAGCGTCTCGGCCTGATCGTCGGCGTGGTGCGCGGTGAGGATTGCGGTGAGGCCGCGGGTTTTAGCCCATTCACCCAGCGCACCATAGCGCGCGGCGCGGGCGTTGGCCTGGAGGTTTCCGGTGGGCGCGACGATCGGGCGGAGGATTTCGTGGGGGATGCCAAGCCGATGGCACAGCCCGGCCACGATCCGGGCCTCGGCGGCACTGTCGGGGCGTAACCCATGGTCGACGGTCGCGACCTCGAAG
>JANMQW010000377.1:0-11854 GCA_031370725.1 Novosphingobium sp. | reverse complement strand
ACCGGGATCGATCCTGCCGCCATCGAAGACGTGGTCATGGGTTGCGTCAGCCAGGGTGGCCAGCAGGCCGGGCAGATCGGGCGCAACGCGGTGCTCGCCTCGCGCCTGCTCCCGCAATCGACCCCGGCGGTGACGATCGACCGCCAGTGCGGTTCATCCCAGCAGGCGATCCAGTTCGCCGCGCAGGCGGTGATGAGCGGGACGCAGGACGTGGTGATCGCGGCGGGGATCGAAAGCATGACCCGCGTGCCGATGGGCAGCACCTCGATGTTCCACGTCAAGGAGGGGCTGGGACATTACAAATCGCCAGGGCTCGAAGCCAAGTATCCGGGGATCATGTGGTCGCAGTTTATGGGCGCCGAGATGATCGTCAAGAAGCACGGCTTCACCAAGGACGACCTCGACCGGTTCGCGTACGAAAGCCACCAGAAGGCGATTGCCGCCACGAAAGCGGGCGCGTTCGGCGACGAGATCGTGCCGATTACGATCGAAACCCCCGAGGGCGAGGCCCAGCACACGATCGACGAAGGCATCCGCTTCGATGCGACGCTGGAGGGGATCGCCGGGGTCAAGCTGCTCCAGCCCGAAGGCTCGCTGACCGCGGCCAGCTCCAGCCAGATCTGCGATGGTTCGAGCGCAGCGCTGATCGTTTCGGAGGCAGCACTCAAGCGCTATGGCCTGACCCCGCTGGCACGCGTTCACACCCTGACGGTAACTGCGGGCGATCCGGTGATCATGCTGGAAGAACCGCTGTTCGCCACCGACAAGGCGCTGGCACGGGCTGGGCTTTCGATCGACGACATCGACCTCTACGAAGTCAACGAGGCCTTCGCGAGCGTGCCGATGGCCTGGCTCAAGCACACCGGCGCCGATCCGGCGCGGCTCAACGTCAACGGCGGGGCGATCGCGCTCGGCCATCCGCTGGGCGCGTCTGGCACAAAGCTGATGGCCACGCTGCTCCATGCGCTCAAGGCGCGCGGCAAAAAGTATGGATTGCAGACGATGTGCGAGGGTGGCGGGGTCGCCAACGTGACGATCGTCGAGATGGTTTGAGGGAAACGAAACTATGAAACTGGACAACACTGTAGCTGCCGTGGTCACCGGCGGCGCATCAGGGCTTGGTGCTGCCACCGCCCGCGCGCTGGCCGCCAAGGGCGTGAAAGTCGCGATCTTCGATTTGCAGGAGGAAAAGGGCCAGGCCCTCGCCGCCGAGATCGGAGGAACGTTCTGCGAGGTCAATGTGACCGACGACGCTTCGGTCGATGCCGGGTTCGCCAAGGCCCGCGCCGCCCACGGGCAGGAGCGCATCCTGGTCAACTGTGCGGGCACGGGCAACGCGATCAAGACCGCCAGCCGCTCCAAGACCGACGGCAGCATCAAGCATTTCCCGCTCGATGCGTTCAACTGGCTGATCCAGATCAACCTGGTCGGAACTTTCCGCTGCATCGCCAAGTCGGCGGCAGGAATGCTCACGCTCGAGCCGCAGGAAGACGGCGAGCGTGGCGCGATCGTCAACACCGCCAGCGTCGCCGCCGAGGACGGCCAGATGGGCCAGGCGGCGTACTCAGCGTCGAAGGGCGGGGTGGTCGGCATGACCCTGCCGATCGCGCGCGACCTGATGAGCGAGGGCATCCGCGTCAACACGATCCTGCCGGGGATCTTCGAAACCCCGCTGATGGCCGGCGCGCCGCAGAACGTGAAGGATGCACTGGCGGCTTCGGTCCCCTTTCCCAAGCGGCTCGGCATCCCTTCGGAATACGCCCAGCTTGCGCTGACGATGATCGAGTGCGGCTATTTCAACGGCGAGGACGTCCGGCTCGACGGCGCAATCCGCATGGCGCCACGCTGAGCATCTAGAGGGAGCGGGACGATGACCGAATTTACCCAGATCCTGTATGAGGTCGACGACGGCATCGCCACGATCACGCTTCACCGCCCGGAGAAGATGAACGCCTATACCCGCACGATGATGGTCGAGATGATCGAAGCGTTCGACCGTAGCGACGCCGATGACGCGGTGCGCTGCGTGATCGTCACCGGCCACGGCGACCGCGCGTTCTGCGCCGGGGCCGACCTCACGCCCGATGGTGGAGGGCAGGTTTTTTCCAGCCCCGGCACCGAGGCCGACTTGTCGAGCGAAGAAGTTCGCGACGGCGGTGGGCGGCTGACGCTACGCATCTTTGATTCGAAGAAACCGGTGATCGCGGCGTGCAACGGCGCGGCGGTAGGCGTCGGCGCAACGATGCAGCTGGCGATGGACATCCGCCTGGCTTCCGACACCGCGCGCTATGGCTTCGTGTTCGCCCGGCGCGGGATTGTGCCCGAGGCGTGCTCGAGCTGGTTCCTGCCGCGCTTGGTGGGTATCCAACAGGCGCTGGAATGGTGCTACACCGGGCGCATCTTCGGAGCGCAGGAAGCCCTGGTCGGCAGGCTGATCCGCTCGGTCCATCCGCAGGCCGAACTGATGACTGCCGCTCGCACGCTCGCCCGCGAAATCGCCGACAATACCAGTCCGGTGGCGGTAGCGATGACCCGCGCAATGCTATGGCGCAACGCCGCGCAAGACCATCCGATGGCTGCGCATCGGGTCGACAGCCGGGCGATCTACCGCCTCTCGAAAGGCGCCGATGCTGCAGAAGGTGTGCAAAGCTTCCTCGCCAAGCGCCCCCCCGCCTTCCCCGGCAAGGTCAGTAGCGATATGCCCGACTTCTATCCGTGGTGGGACGAGGCAACTTACGAATGAGCGAAGCCGTCCCTCTTCAGGCAGACAGCCCGGGCGCGAGGGCGCTGCTGCTCGAAACTGCCAGCGCGATCATGCGCGAGGGCGACATCGTCGATATCTCGCTATCCGAGCTGAGCCTGCGCTCGGGGCTCAATTCGGCGCTGGTCAAATACTACTTCGGCAACAAGGCGGGACTGATGAAGGCCCTGCTCGATCGCGACATGGCGGCGATCACGCACACCGTCGATGCGCTGCTGCGCAAGGACATGGCACCCGAGGCCAAGCTGAGCCTGCATCTGGGCAAGATGGTCGAGACTTATTACGCGACCCCCTATCTCAACCGCCTGCTGATGCGGCTGGTGCGCGACAGCGATCCCGACGAAGCCAAGCGGATCGCCGAGACGTACCTGACTCCGCTTCAGTCAGCTTATGACCGCCTGATCGCCGAAGGGGTGAAGGCCGGCGTGTTCCGCCCGATCGATCCGCAGCTGTTCTATTTCAGCGCGACTGGTGCCGCCGACCGGTTCTTTTCCGCGCGGCTGGTGCTGCGGCATTGCTTCGACCAGGACACCCTGACCGATGAACTGCGCGACCGCTACAAAGCCCATATCATCGATCTGATCATGGCGGGGATCCGGGCGTGAGCGAGGCGATCTTCCACGAATACTGGCGCTCGAGCGCAGCGTATCGTGTGCGGATCGTGCTCAACCTCAAAGGCATCGCCTATCGTTCTGTGCAGATGGATCTGACGCTGGGCGAGAACCAGCGCGAAGACTACCATTCGCTCAACCCGCAAGGACTGGTGCCGACGCTGGAGATCGACGGCCACGTTTTGACGCAGAGCCTGGCGATCATCGACTACCTCGATGCCACCCACAAACATCCGCCGATGGTCTCGTCCGACCCGCTGAAGCGATCGCGCACGCTGGCGCAGGCGCTTACGATCGCGGCGGATATCCATCCGGTCAACAACCTGCGTATTCTCAATGCGCTGCGATCGGACTTCGGCGCGAGCGAGGAGCAGGTCCGGCTCTGGGTCCAGCGGTGGATCGCCGCGGGCTTTGCCGCGCTGGAGGAATCCGCACCCGATGCGGGATTGTTCGGCGGGGATACCCCCGATCTCGCGGACGTTTGCCTCGTTGCGCAGATGTACAACGCGCGCCGCTTCGAACTCGACCTTGCACCCTTCCCGCGGCTGGTGCGGATCGACGCGGCGGCCCGCGCGCTCGAACCCGTGGCTTGTGCTGCACCAGAAGCCGTCAACCCGGGCTGAGCGTGATCAAGCCCGACCGCAACGCTTGCGCGCGGCACCGGTTGCAGTAGTAACGATGCGATGTCTGCGAACAGCACTCGCCTTGCCGATTTTATGCCCTATCGCCTATCGGTGACGACCAATATCGTCAGCGACCTGATTGCCGGACGGTATCGCTCGCAGTTCGGGCTCAAGATTCCCGAGTGGCGGGTGATGGCGGTGCTCGGCGACGTCGGCACGTTGACTCAGCGCGCGCTGGTTGGCGCGACCCGGATGGACAAGGTCGCGGTCAACCGCGCGTGCAAGGTGCTCGAGGAGCGCGGGCTGGCGGTGCGCAGCCCCAACGCCAGCGACGGCCGCTCGCACCATCTCGAACTCACCGCGGCGGGGCGGGCAATGTTCGACCAGATCATGCCGATGGCGCTCGATATGGAGGCGCGGCTGTTCGCCTGCCTGGGCGCGCGCGAAGCCGAATCGCTCAAAGCCACGCTGGGCAAGCTCGACCGGCAGGCCGCCACCATGCTTGGGGAAAATGAATGAAACTCGCCTCTCTTCCCCAAGGCCGCGACGGACGGCTGGTCGTGGTCTCCGACGACCTGGCCTGGTATGCCGAGGCCGGGCACATCGTACCCACCTTGCAGCGTCTGCTCGATGATTGGGAGCGCCTCGCCCCCGAAGTCGAATCACTCGCCATCGAACTGGCGCACGAAGCAATCCCGCGGCTGCGCTTCCACGAACGCGAGGCTGCCGCGCCGCTGCCGCGCGCCTATCAGTGGGCGGACGGTTCGGCCTACGTCAACCACGTCGAACTGGTCCGCCAGGCGCGCGGGGCGGAGCTTCCCGCCAGCTTCTGGACCGACCCGCTGATGTACCAGGGCGGCAGCGACGATTTGCGCGGCGCGCGCGATCCGATCGAACTGGCCGACGAGGCGTGGGGCTGCGATTGCGAGGCGGAGATCGTGGTGGTCACCGGCGACGTCCCGCAGGGGGTCACGCCCGAGGCGGCGCTGGGCCACATCCGCCTGATCGGACTGGTCAACGACATCAGCTTGCGCAATTTGATCCCGGGCGAACTTGCGAAGGGTTTCGGCTTCGTTCAGGCCAAGCCCGCGAGCCACTTTTCTCCGGTGTTCGTTACCCCCGCTGCGCTCGGTGAGGCCTGGCAGGGCGGTAAGCTCCACCTGCCACTTTGCGTTGATCTTGCTAGAAAGGGTTCAGATGCCGAGCCGTTTGGTCGCGCCGAAGCAGGCGAGGAATGCACCTTCGATTTCGGCACGCTGATCGCACATCTGGCCAAGACGCGGCGGATCGGGGCCGGCTCGCTGATCGGATCGGGTACCGTCTCCAACCGTGATCCCGACGGCTCGCCCGGACGCCCGGTAAGCCAGGGCGGGCGCGGTTATTCGTGCATCGCTGAACAGCGCATGGTGGAAACGATTCGTGCCGGTGCGCCCTCCACCCCGTTCCTGCACTACGGCGACATCGTCCGCATCGAGGCCCGCGACGCGCGAGGCAAAAGCGTGTTCGGCGCGATCGAGGGCGAAGTGGTGCGGGGTTGAATACCCCGCACCCTCTCGTTTCTAATGCTTGCCGTTGACCGGCCCGTTGTCGGCAAAGGCATCACTGATCGAGCAGGCCGCGGGGCCAAGGATCACGATGAACAGCACCGGCAGGATGAACAGGATCAACGGCACGGTCATGATCGCGGGCAAACGCGCTGCCTTTTCCTCGGCGCGCATCATCCGTTCATTGCGGAATTCGGCCGACAGCACGCGCAGCGCCGAAGCCAGCGGGGTGCCATAGCGCTCGGTCTGGATCATCGTCGTAACCACCCCCTTCACCGAATCGAGATCGACCCGGTAGGCGAGGTTCTCGAACGCCTGGCGGCGTTCGGTGAGGAACGACATCTCGATCGCGGTCAGCGAGAATTCGTCGCCGAGTTCGGGATAGGCCCGGCCCAGTTCCTTGGCGACGCGGTTGAACGAAGCATCGATGGTCAGACCGGCCTCGGCGCAGATCACCAGCAAGTCGAGCGCGTCGGGCAAGCCCTTGCGGATTTCCTTGGTGCGCTTGCTGACCAGGTTTCCGACGAAGATGTCAGGGCTTTTGTAGCCCAACCCGACCATCACCGCGAACCCCATGAACCGCTTGAATGCGCCCCATTCCGGAAACGTGTTCATCCAATAAATGACCGTCGCGGCAATCAGTCCCAGCACGATCGGCATGACCATGCGAGCAAAGATGATCGCGACCGCCCATTCCTTTTTGCGGATGCCAGCCTGCGCCAGTTTCTGCTGGACGACTTTGACCTGGCTGTCTTGCAGCACTCGCAGCGATTGCAACGTGTCCCTTAGCCGGTCGGTTGTCTCGTTCTTGCGGATCAGGCTGGCGCGCTTTTTGGCTGACCCGGTGACGATCCCGGCCTTGAGGAACTCGCGCCGTTCATTAAGCGCCTTGACCCGTCTGGCCATGGGATCGCGTACGGTGATCGCAGCGTAGATCGCCAGCATGACCGCCATGGCGGCGACCGCGACCAGGCATGTCCCGACGAAGACGACGTCGAAGCCGAGAAGTGTGGGACCGGGAGGAGTGTGCAGCATGATTTTTCTCTCGCGCCCCTGGCTCAGATTTCGAAACTGACCATTTTGGCCATGATGAACGCGCCGATGGACATCCACACCATCCCGCCCAGCCCGGCAACGATCAGGCGGTCTTCGGTGAAGAACCCGCCGATGTACTTGGGATTGACGAACCAAATCATGATGAAGACCATGAACGGCAGCGAGCCGACGATGTAGGCAGAGGCCTTGGATTCAGAGCTCATCGCCCGGATCTTGAGCTTCATCTGGGCGCGCTTGCGCAGCACGTCGGACAGGTTCGACAAGGTCTCGGCCAGGTTTCCGCCGGTCTCGCGCTGAATAGCCAAGGTGATGCAGAAAAAACTGAACTCGGCCATGTCGAGCCGGTTGGCGGTGTCCTGGAGGGCGTCCTCCATGGTCTTGCCGACCTTGATCCGATCGGTGATAAGCTTGAATTCCTGGCCTACCGGGCCAGGGACTTCGCTCGCCACCAAACCCAGCGTCTCGGTCACCGGCAGACCCGAGCGCAAGCCGCGCACGAGCAGTTCGATCGCATCGGGGAACTTGGTGGTGAAGCTGTTGACCCGTTTCTTGACGTAGTAGTTGACGACCATGTGCGGGAGGCCACCGCCGATAATGACACCCGCCCCCAGCGAGAGCAGTGCGGCGTGCGACTTGAGATAGATGATTACCGTAATGACCAGACCCAGGCCCAGCGACGCATAGAGATACTGCTGAAGCGTCCAGCCCTTGCCGGTGCGGTGCAGGCGCAGCGCCAGCGCCTCGATCCGGCTGTTCGAACCGGCGATCTGATGAAGCTTGGGCTTGCGCGCGGCGACAGCTTTGCGAAACTGCGCCTCGACCTTGACGTTCGCGCTTTCGGCATGGCGGAAGCGTACAGCCTGGAGGCGACGCTGGCCTTCCTTGGCGACCGATGGCCCCGATAGCGCGGCATAGCCAAGGACCATCATGGTCATCAGCCCCGCGGCCATCAGCAGCAGCTGGAAAATGCTCATTGCCGGCTTCCCGCCTTTCGCTTTCCGTTTTCAGGACGGGGTCCGGAGCCGCGTGCCTGCGGTTCGAACCGCCGCACACCGGGCTCCTCGCCCCCTCGAAACTATTTCCTCTTGGGCGGCAGCATCGCCTTGAGGTCGAATTTGCCGAGCAGTGACTTCTTGCCCTTCAGCACCGTGCCGTCGGGCTCGGGCACAACCTCTTCGCCTGCGCCGATCACCGCCGCGGCGATGTCGCGCATAACCGACCCCGCCTTGGTCGAACGGTTCGCTTCGGCGAACGTCTGGCCGAGCTTGGCGGAATTGGCTGCCGCCTTCACGTCGTACGGCACGGTAAGGTTGATCTTGCGTTCGATCGAAGCCTCGAAGTCAGACCGGCTGATCTCGGAGATCGCGGGCTGCACTTTGTTGGCGATCACGATCGGACGGGCATGCGAGGCGTTGGTCTTGAGCCACGAAAGTATCCGGATCGCGTCGCGCGCCGAGGCCAGGGTCATCTCCGTCGCCACCACCACGACATTCACGTCGGCCAGCAGATGCGGGAAGTTGATCAGCATGTTGCGCGGCAGATCGATCACCGTCATCTCAAACGCTTGGCGGAATTCCTCCTCAAGCTGCACGAACGCGGCACCGTCGGTCATCAGCGGCGAGCTGATCGGCGCTTCGGCCGAGAGGATTGCCAGCTTGTCGTTGGCGCGGATCATCGCACGTTCGATGAACAGCCCGTCGATCCGGCTTGGGTTGTCGATCGCGTCGGTCAGACCGCGACCCGGCTCGAGATCGAGCGACAACGCGCCGGTCCCGAAGTGGATGTCGAGATCGAGCAGCGCGGTCGGCAGTTTGTGTTCGGTGCTGAACAGCCAAGCGAGCGAGGTTGCGATCGTGCTTGCGCCAACCCCGCCGCGGGTTCCCACGACCGCGGTCGAGATGTGCTTCTTGGCGGCCTGCGCGTCCTGGTTCTTGGGCGTCATGAAGATCGTTTGCGCATTGACCAGGCAATCGCGCACCTGCCCGGCCGAGAGCGGCTTGAGCAGGTAATCGTGGATCCCGCTGGACAGCAGGTCGCGATAGAGCCGCACGTCGTTGACTTGGCCCACCGCGATCACCACCGTGCCCGGCTCGCAGACTTCGGCCAGCGCGTTGATATCGTTAAGCGGATCGCCGCTTTCCGACAGATCGACCAGCAGGATATTCGGGCTGGCGGTAATCGACAGCGACTGGACCGCGTTACGCAGGCCCCCCTTGTGGCACTTTTCCGGTTGCCAGCCCATCTCGACCGCCACCGGCCGCAGCACATCGAGTGCGGCTTCGTCGCAGATGAACGCGGCGAAGGCGTCGCGGCCGCCCACGGCCGCAGGTTTCCAAGGCGCGTTCATCTTACTTGCCCCCGCTTTCGGTTGAGTTCTGCTTGAGGCCCTTTTCGCCGGTCGGCTTGGCCTCGCGATAGCTGTCGATCGCCTTGCTCGAGGTGAGCACGACGGTTTCGCCGCTGCCCTTGGCACCGTGGAGCAGATGCTCGGGATCGGCGACCATTGCGGCCAGGTTGGAATTTACCGCGCAGCCATAATTGGGATAAGTTGCGTTGTTGAGGTTGGTGTCGCTTTTGGCCGACCAGTTGGGGCAGTTGGGCACCGTCGCCGATGAACGGCTGACAACCACTCGGACCGCGCCCGGCGCAATCTGACCCGTGGTCACCGGTGCATCGTCGCCGACCAGCAGGCCATAGCGCGCGGCGATCGCGGCAACCGCATCGCGCGTCGCCCCGCTCGCGCCCGGATCGTCGATCGAGATGCGATCGCCATACCGCAAGTCGAGCGCATCGAACCAGCCGGCCAGACGGCGCTGTTCGGGCACCGGCAGCCCGCCGCCGTACGAGGCAACGTCGAGCGTGTAGTTGGTCCGGCTCACCACCGGTTGATTGAGGCTTTCAAGGCCACGGTTGGTCGCGCAGCCCGAAAGGCCGATGCCAAGCGCGCCGAGGAGCAGCGGGGCGAGGGCGGGCGCAAGCGCGCGGAACAGGGTCTGGGTCATCACTCTCACCTTTTCAGCAGGCTGTTGAAGCCGGGGTTGGCGGCACTGGCCCGGCGATCCTTCTTCGTCGATTTGGCCTTGCCTTCAGCGGCCAGCGCCGGAGCGGCAGGCTGAGCGAGCTCACCCACGCGAGGTCCGGCCGGAGCCGTGCCCTCGTCCGCGGCGCGCGGCACCGGGCGATGGGCGCCGGACACACCGTCGTTCTCCATGTTGCCGAGCAGGCGCTGAACTTCGTTGGGCGACTGATAGCCGTCGGTCGGCAGCTTGATGTCGTTGGCGTCGACCGGGTTGACCAGGTACGGGGTCACCACGATCACCAGCTCGGTTTCGCCCTTGCGGAAGTTGGTCGAACGGAACAGCGATCCCAGGATCGGGATGTCACCGATTCCCGGCGCCTTTTCCAGCGTCCGCTGAGCGTTGTTGGACATCAAACCGGCAATCATGAAGCTTTGGCCGGAGCCGAGTTCGACGGTCGTCTCGGCGCGGCGGATCGTCAGCGCCGGGATTTGAAAGCCATTGAGCGTGACCGCCCCTTGGCTCGACAATTCCGATACTTCGGGGCGGACGCGCAGCGAGATGCGGCCGTTGGCGAGCACCGTCGGAGTATACGCGAGGCTGACGCCAAACTTGCGGTATTCGATCGAGGTCGCGCCGAGGCCCTGGCTGATCGGAATGGGGAACTCCCCACCGGCGAGGAAGTCGGCGGTCTCACCCGACAGCGCGGTCAGGTTCGGGTTGGAGAGCGTCGTCACCAGGCCGACTCTTTCACCCACCTCAAGTGCGCCCAGAATGTCAAGACCTAGCAGATGACTGGCGGCACTCAGCACGGTGGCGCCGGTGGAGCTCTTGGGAAGGTCGAAGGTCGTTTCTTTGGTGACGAACACCCCCTTGATCGGATCGAACGGGATAGGCGTGCTCGTGCATCCAATCTGGTAGAACGCGCAAGGGTCGATGAGGACCTGGGTACCTGTCCTGTCGCCACCCTTGACCACACCGGCCAAGCCGCGCGACACGCCGAAGTTGAAGCCGCCGGTTTGATCGCGGCTGACCAAATTCGAATTGATGTCGCGGACGAACGAGCGGCTGACTTCGGCGAAGCGCACCTGCAGGTTGACCTGCAACGGGGTCGCGGTGCGCAGGCGGCTGATGACGTTGGTGGTCGGGCCGACGAACGCTTTGACCAGGCGTTCGGCCTCGGCCGAATCCTCGGGCGCGGCAACGATCCCGGTGAGTAGCACGGTGCCGTTCATCGTTGCGACGTTGATGTGCGCTTCGGGCATCGCGAGACCGAGCATCTGGTCGATCGAGTCGAGGTTGGAACCAACCCTTACATTGGCCGACCAGATCGTCTGGCCCGCGGCATTGCTGGCATAGACGGTGGTTTCGCCGCCCGCCTTGCCAAACACGTAGAGCTGGTTGGCGTTACGCACCTGGACGTCGGCGACCTGCTCGTTGGCGACGAACACGTCGGCCATTTTGGCCGGCAGACTGATCAGCTGGCCGCGTCCGATCGAGAGGACGATGTCGTTGGCGGGGCGCGAAACGTTCTGGGCTTGCGCGCTGCCGGCGGGAAGAATGGCCAGCGGGGCAACCGTGCAGACGGCGCTCAGCAGGGTGGCGATCATTCGGCGATTCATGGTCTTGCCCCTTGTGATGGCGTGACGCGGTTTCGAGCCAGCGATGCGCATCTTATTTGCCCCCCACGGGCACGATTTCGATGGTCTTGCCGCGGCTGATCCGCACGGTCGGACCCGGATTGAACACCACCGCAGTGCTGCCCGATGGCGCCCCGCCGACCGCGGCGACCGCAGCCGCAGCCTGGCGGGCTATCTGGGCGCTCGTGGCCGGCATCGAGCGGCGCTGGAAGCGCGACACGTCGCCGCCGGTGACGAACGTGCTGCCACTGTCCATCGGCCGGCTCATCGCCGCCTTGAGCAGCTTTTCTTCCTGATCCTTTGTCGCACCCTCGGGGATCGAGACGTCGCCCGCGGCAATCGCGCGCTCCAGCTCGCCCTGGTTGTCGGCGATTGCGCGCAGCGACAGGCTGAGCGTACCGATGGTCTGGGCGACCGCGATCTTTTCTGCGATCTTGGGGGTTGCTTCCAGCGTCACGGTCTTGAATTCGCGAACCACGGTCTTGCCGTTCTCGGTCGTGCTTTCGGTAGATTGGTCGGTGGCCAGCACACGCAGGTTGCGCAGGATGGTTTCTGACGCGCGCAGCGGTTCACCTTCTTGCGCAGTCACCGTCTGGGTCAGA
>JANMQW010000347.1:0-3897 GCA_031370725.1 Novosphingobium sp. | reverse complement strand
ACCGCGAACTGCGGGAACCAGCCGTGTATGATCTTGGCCCCGGCAATCGCCTCGATCGCGATCACCACCACCCAAAAATACCAATACAGCCACCCGACCAAGAACCCCGCCCAGTTGCCCACGCCCTCGCGCGCAAAATCGGGAAAGGTCTGCACCCCGGGCAGTGCCATTGCCATTTCGGAGATCATCCGCATCACCAGCAGCACCAGAAAGCCCGCCAGCGCGTAGCTGAGCACCGCGGCTGGACCGATCGTGCTGATCGCGGTGGAGGAGCCGACAAACAGCCCGGCGCCAATAATCCCGCCAAAAGTGATCATCGAAACATGGCGTGACTTGAGCGAGCGGCTGAGTTGGTTGGCCGCGCGATCTTCGCCCATCGGTGTGGTGACAGTTGTCAAGATTTCCCCCTGGCGATGCGCTTGCGGACACCCCTTTCAGATTGCGCCACCAACCGCAAATCCGTTCGGTGCTGGCAGGGTGACGTTGACGGAAATGACTTATCTAAACTATTAGAATAAGGCATGGAGAGCCGATTCAACCGTAGGCGGCTGTCGCTCGAACGCTTGGACTGACATAGCAGCGCTGTATCCCAATCAGGCAGGCCAATCGGATGAAATCGACAACACGGGCGGTGGTGATCGGTGGCGGCGTGGTTGGCGTCAGCACGCTCTATCACCTGGCGAAACTGGGATGGAGCGACGCCGTGCTACTCGAGCGCAAGGAGCTGACCTCGGGCTCGACCTGGCATGCCGCCGGGCTGCTGCCGTTGTTCAACCTCAGCTACTCGGTCGGCAAGCTGCATCAGTATTCGGTCGGCTTTTACCCCGGCCTTGAAGCGGAAACCGGGCTGAACGTCGGCTTCTCAAAGGTCAGCAACATCCGCCTAGCGACTACCCCGGATCGGATGGACGAGTATCTCTATTACGCCGGGGTGGCCGGCACGATCGGGGTCGATGTCAACTTCCTGACCGCCGATCAGGTCCGTGAAATCTGGCCGCTGTGCGATACTGCCGGCGTGATCGGCGCGATCCAGCATCCCGCGGACGGCTATATCCAGCCAGCCGATCTGACCCAGGCGCTGGCCAAGGGCGCGCGGCAGCGCGGGGCGACGATCTATCGCAACACCACCGTCACCGGAATCACCCAGCTACCCTCGGGCGAGTGGCTGGTTGCGACCGAGTGCGGTGGCGTTCGGAGCGAAATCACCTGCGAGCATGTGATCTCCTGTTCGGGCAATTTCGCGCGTCATACCGGCGCGATGGTCGGGCCCGACATCCCGGTGATCCCGGTCGAGCACCAGTATATCGTCACCGAACAACACCCCGCGATCATGGAGCGCAAGCGGCAGGGTCTGCCCGAAATGGGCGTGCTGCGTGAATCCGATGCCTCTTACTATATGCGCGAGGAAGCGGGCGGCCTGCTGCTCGGTCCCTATGAGTTGGGCGCGCCAGCCTGCTATGTCGATGGCCCGGCCGCGAACAGCGAGTATGAACTGTTTCCAGACGCTCTGGAGCGGCTCGAGCCTTATATTCTTGCCGCGATGAAACGGGTGCCGGCCTTTGGCGAGGTCGGGATCAAGCGCATTTACAATGGTGCGATCGCCTATACGCCCGATGGTTCGCCTATTGTCGGACCGGCCTGGGGCCTCAGGAACTTCTGGCTCAACGAAGGCCACAGCTTCGGGGTGACGGCGGCGGGCGGGGCGGGCTGGCAGCTCGCCCACTGGATCGTCGATGGTGAGCCGACGATCGACATGATGGGGGTCGATCCACGCCGCTTCGGTGATTATGCCGGGCGCGGCTATCTGGTCGAAAAGAACGAGGAAGCCTATGCCAAGGTGTTCACCGTCCACTACCCGGACGAGGAACGCGAGGCCGGGCGCGCGCTGCGCCGCACCCCATGCTATGACCGGATGAAGGCACTGGGCGCGGTGTTTGGATCGGTGTTCGGCTGGGAGCGCCCCAACTGGTTCGCGCCAACCGATTATGCGCTGAGCGAGGCCGATCTGGACCGGCCCGACGTGCTGCTCAATCACAACCACCCCGCGACCCGCGATGGTGCGCCGATCCGCGAGAAGTGGTCGTTCCGGCGCTCGAATTACTTCGAGCACGTCGGCAACGAGTGCCGCCATGTTCACGAGCACGTCGGCCTTCAGGACATGAGCGCCTTCGCCAAATGCGAAATCTCGGGCGCCGGGGCGGAAGCCTGGCTCGACGGCTTGCTGACCAATGCGGTGCCCAAGAAAGTCGGGCGGGTTTCGCTGTCCTACCTGCTGACCGCCAAAGGCGGGGTCCGCGCCGAATTCACCGTCTACAAGACCGGGCCGCAGCGCTATTATCTGGTCTCGGCCGGGGCGTATGAACGCCACGATCACGACTATCTGCGAAAAGCTTTGCCGACCGACGGTTCGGTTACTTTTGAGCGGCTCACCACCGCGATGGGCGTGCTGGTGCTGGCAGGCCCGCGTTCGCGCGAAGTGTTGGCCAAGCTGACCGACACCGATCTGTCGACCGAAGCCTTCCCGTGGCTGACGGGCAAAAAGCTGAGCATCGGCCTGGCCCAGGTCGATGCGCTGCGGGTCAATTTCATCGGCGAGCTGGGCTGGGAAATCCACCATCCGATCGAGATGCAAGACTATATTTTCGATGCGCTGATGACGGCAGGTGCCGAGTTCGGGATCAAGCCGTTCGGAATCCGCGCGATGACGCTTATGGCACTTGAAAAGGGCTATAAGCTGATCCCGCGCGAGCTTTCGATCGAGTATTCAGCGTTCGAAAGCGGGCTGGACCGCTTCATCAACCTCAAGAAGTCGGGCTTTTATGGCAGGGATGCACTGCTTGATTGGAGCAACAGGGGCCTCGCCAACAAGATGGTCACGCTGGAGGTTCACGGGGTTACCGATGCGGATGCGCGCGGCTCCGAACCGATCTATCGCGGCGATGCGCTGGTCGGGCGGGCGACGTCTGGCGGATATGGCTGGCGTTGCGGCAAAAGCCTATCGCTCGCGATGATCCAGCCCGATCTCGCGACGCCGGGGGCCGAGTTCGAAATCGTCATCCTGGGTCGGCGCCACAAGGCGACGATCATCGCGGATTCGCCGTTCGACCCCGACAATACCGCGTTGAGGAGCTAGGCCGATGGCACGCTTCGATCGGATCGCAAGCTGGCTTGGGCAGGACCGCAAGGGCCATACCCTGCCGCAGGGGCTTTATGTCAGCGAAGAGGCGTTTCGCTTCGATGCCGAGGTGATGCTCAAGTCGGTCTGGCTCTACGCCTGCACCGTCGCGCACGTGAAAAGCCCGGGCGACTATTTTGTGTTCGAGCTGGGCAGCAATTCGATCGTCATCGTGTGCGGCAAGGACAACGAGGTTCGCGCCTTCTGGAACAGCTGCCGCCACCGCGGCTCGAAAATCTGTCTCGACCAGCGTGGCCGTGCGGCGCGGCTGATGTGTCCATATCACCAGTGGACCTATGGCCTCGATGGCGCGCTGCTGGCGGCGCGGAGCATGGCGGAGGATTTCGACAAGCGGGACCACGGTCTCTCGCCCGTCGCTCTGGAAAACATCGGCGGGCTGATCTTCATCTGCATGGGCGATAATCCCCCGCCGATCGACCGGGTCAAGGCCGATATCGCCGAACAGATTGCGGTCTACGATCTCGCCAAGCTCAAGGTCGCGGTCCAGGACGATCTGATCGAGGACGCCAACTGGAAGCTGGTGATGGAAAACAATCGCGAGTGTTATCACTGCGATGCCGGCCATCCCGAACTGATCGGCGTGCTCGGCACCTATGGCTTCGGCAAAGGCCTGCCCGAAGATGGCGAGGACGATGTCGTCGATGACAGCGCGTACGATGCGCTGGTTGCGGCCAAGCGCGACGAGTGGAAGGCGCTGGGGA
>JANMQW010000338.1:0-8113 GCA_031370725.1 Novosphingobium sp. | reverse complement strand
CGAGGTCGTTTCGCCCGGCCAGCGCGATCTGACGGGCGGTGCCTTGGGGAAGCTCGCCGCGGTCGATCCCATCCCACCCCGCGAACACCGGCCCGGTTGCCAACGGCACGCGCGGGTTGACCAGCAGCACGGGCGTCCCGGCCAAATCCTGTGGACCGGATTCGAGGTCGGTCCCCGTCCCCCGCCCGATGCAGGTTCGGCTCTCGACGCAGGCAGGGACATCCGCCCCCAGCTTAGCCGCCCGCTCGCGCCAATCCTCGGGCAAACCGAAGCGTTGATCGTAAAGCCGGAACACCGCCCCGGCATCCGCCGAACCCCCGCCCAGCCCCGCCGCCACCGGCAATCGCTTGTCGAGCGACACCCGCCAGCCCTCGGCCCGCGGCAGCTTGCCCAGCGCCTTGGCGACGATGTTGCCAAGCGGATCGTCCAGCGCCGATGCGAATTCGCCGGTGACGTGCAGTTCATCGCGCGGCGCGGTCTCGACCGACAGCCTATCGCCCGCAGCGACGAACGCGAACAGCGTCTCGATCTCGTGATACCCGTCCGCGCGCCGCCGCCGAACGTGGAGCGCAAGGTTGATCTTGGCGTAGGCGGTTTCCCTCACGCCCCCATCACAGCTTCAGCATCACATATTCGGATAATTCGGCCCGCCGCCGCCTTCGGGCGTGGTCCAGGTGATGTTCTGGTTGGGGTCTTTGATGTCGCAGGTCTTGCAGTGGACGCAGTTCTGCGCGTTGATCTGGTATTTGGGCTGACCGTCCGCGCCTTCGAGCCACTCATAAACCCCCGCCGGGCAGTACCGAGTCGATGGCCCGCCGAACACGCCCAATTCGCTGACCTTTTGCAGCTCCAGATCCTTGACCACCAGGTGGACCGGCTGGTCTTCGGCATGGTTGGTGAAGCTTAGAGCCACCGACGAGAGCCGGTCGAAGCTGATAACCCCGTCAGGCTTGGGGTACTTGATCGGGCGGAACAGGTCGGCGCGCATCGTCTCTTCGCTGTCGTGATGGTGCTTGAGCGTGAACGGCATGCGGATTCGCATCTGTTCGAACCATAGGTTCGCAGCAGCGAGCGCGGAGCCGAGCATGCCGCCGAACTTGGCGACCAGCGGCTCGAAATTGCGAACCTTGCGCAGTTCCTCGTGGACCCAGCTCGCTTTGAAAGCCTCGGGGTAAGCGGTCAATTCGTCGCCCGCGCGCTGGGCAGCAAGCGCCGCCGCCGCCGCTTCGGCCGCCATCATCCCGCTTTTCATCGCGGTGTGACTGCCCTTGATCCGGGGCACGTTGAGAAAGCCCGCCGAGCAGCCGATCAGCGCGCCGCCCGGAAACACCAGCTTGGGCAGCGATTGCAAGCCGCCGTCGCAGATCGCCCGCGCGCCGTAAGACACGCGTCGCCCGCCCTTGAGCAGCTTGGCGATATCGGGATGGGTCTTCCACTGCTGGAACGCCTCGAACGGCGAGAGGTAAGGATTGCCATAGCCCAGCCAGACGACGTAGCCGAGCGCGACTTGATTGTTGGCCTGGTGGTACAGGAACGCGCCGCCGAACCCGTCCTCGTCCTTGATCGGCCAGCCCTGGGTATGGAGTACGCGACCGGGAAAGTGCTTGTCGGGATCGATATCCCACAGTTCCTTCAATCCCAGCCCATAAATCTGCGGCTCGCTGCTCGCTTCCAGATCGAACTTGGCCTTGACCTGCTTGGCAAGGCTGCCGCGCGCGCCCTCGGCGAACAGCGTGTACTTCGCATGGAGTTCCATTCCCGGCTGGTAATCGCCCTTGTGGCTGCCGTCTTTGGCGACGCCCATGTCCTGCGTGGCAACGCCGATCACCTTGTCGCCATCGTAGAGCACCTCGCCCGCAGGGAAACCGGGGAAGATTTCGACGCCCAGATCCTCCGCCTTGCCCGCCAGCCAGCGGCAGAGGTTGCCGAGACTGCCGGTGTAGCAGCCCTCGTTCGAAAGGAATGGCGGCAAGAACGCTTCTGGCACTGAATAATGGGTGCTTTCGCTAAGCACCCAGTGATGGTTCTCGGTGACCTCGACCTCGGCCATCGGGCAACCGTCGTCGCGCCAGTTCGGCAGCAGCTCGTCCAAAGCGCGCGGATCGACCACCGCGCCCGACAGAATGTGCGCGCCGATCTCCGAACCTTTTTCCAGGATGCAGACGGTGATTTCGGCATTGATCTGTTTGAGCCGGATCGCCGCAGCGAGGCCCGCTGGGCCCCCGCCGACAATCACCACGTCATAAGGCATCGATTCGCGTTCGCTCACGGCGGCAACTCCCTTTCGGTTAGCGCCATTCGCCTTGATTGCTGGGGCCGGGCAGGTCAAGACCGCGCCTGAACATGGACACGCGCGACAAACCCGATTGGGCGGCGGAACTCGCCGCAGCGCACGCGTGGTGGCGCGATGCGGGAGTCGATCTGGCGTTTGCCGACGACGCCACCGACTGGCTCGAAAGTGCGCGGGTCCGGGAGTCGCAAAGCGTTGTCCAACCCACGCCAACGCAGGCCGAAGCCCCGGTCAAGGCCGCGCCCGCCGCGCCGCGCTTCGGCCGAGATCGCGCGCACTGGCCAACGGCGCTGCCGGACTTCGCCGCCTGGTGGCTGACCGAGCCGAGCCTCGATCCCGCACCCGCCGCCCAGCGGGTGATGCCCGGCGGGCCGCACGCCGCACCGCTGATGGTGCTGGTGGCAATGCCCGAGCCGGGCGATAGCGCCGATCTGCTTGCTGGGCGCCAAGGCCGCCTGCTCGATGCGATCCTGACGGCGTTTGGCTTCGCCCGCCCCGAAATCTACCTCGCCAGCATCCTGCCGCGCCCGATCGCCGCTCCGGATTGGGCGGCGATGACCACCGCCGGACTTGGCCAAGTGCTCGCTCACCACGTCGCGCTCGCCGCTCCGCAGCGGCTGATTGTGTTTGGAAGGGACGTTTCATCGCTTCTTGGCCACGACCCGGCGCAAGTCGCTCAATCTTCACTCCGATTTAACCATGAGGGGGGAAGCGTGCCGCTGGCGTTCGCGCCCGCGCTCGAGGCGTTGCTCGAACGTCCGGCGCTGAAGCGGGGGCTTTGGGCGCGTTGGCTCGATTGGGGGCTTGATTGAAACGGGACTTGATGCAGGCAAAGATCGCTTTGAGACTGACCGCAGGGATCGCGGGACTTGGCCTCGCCGCGCTTGCCGTACCCGCATCGGCCAACACTGCTTCTGCCGACTATTTCCGCCTGCGCGGTGAAAGCCGCAACGCTCCGAGCGTCCTCACCAAGGACGAGCGCGACTATTACACCGCGCTGTTCGCCGCCGAGCGCCGTGAAGACTGGACCGCAGTCCAGGCGATGCTGACGCAAAAGCCCGACGGGCCGCTACACGCGGTCGCCAAGGCCGAATTCTACCTCGCCGCCAATTCGCCCAAGGCCGATGCCGCGCCGCTGGTCCAACTTGTCCAGCAAGCGCCCGACCTGCCGTGGGCCGACCAGCTTTCGCGGCTCGCCGCCAAGCGGGGTGCGACCGACCTGCCCGGCCTGGCGCAAGCCCAGCGACTCTATTCGGTATCGGGCGCACCCAAGCGGCTGCGCCCGCGCAGCACTTCTGACGGGACGATGCCCGATGGCATCGCCAACGCGATCCTGCTGGCGATCAAGAACGACGATCCCACAGGCGCGCGCACTCTGCTCGACGGGATCGACGCCTCGTTATCGGGAGAAGCCCGCGCCGAGTGGCGCCAGCGGGTGGCGTGGAGCTTCTACATCGAGAATGACGATGCCCAGGCGCTCGCGGTGGCGCGCAGCGTTGCCGACGGAGCCGGGCCGTGGGTCGCCGAGGGCTGGTGGACCGTGGGCCTTGCCGCGTGGAGGCTGGGCGGGTGCGAGGAAGCCGCCACCGCGTTCGAGAAATCCGCCGCGATCGCCGAGAACGCCGATCTCGCCGCTGCCGGGAATTACTGGGCTAGCCGCGCGTGGGTGCGCTGCCGCGCGCCCCAAAAAGTCTCTGCCGATCTGCGCGCAGCCGCCAAAAAGACTGAGACGTTTTATGGCCTGCTCGCCAGCGAGGCGCTTGGACTCAAGGAACCCGCCTTGCGAGCATCTCCCGATTTTTCGGGCGAAGACTGGCAGGCGCTGCGCGGCACCGGCAACGTCCGTTCGGCGGTAGCACTGGCCGAAATCGGGCGCGAGGACCTCGCCGACGAAGTACTGCGCTATCAGGCGAAGATCGGCGATCCCCGCCAGTTCGCGGCGCTTAGCCGTCTGGCGCGCGATCTCGGGCTCGCTTCGACCCAGTTGTGGATGGCCTACAACGCGCCTTCAGGCGGGCGCCCCGACAATGCCTCGCGCTATCCCACGCCCAAGTGGACCCCGGCAACGGGGTGGAAGGTCGATCCGGCGCTGGTCTATGCCCACACCTTGCAGGAATCGAATTTCCGCACAGCAGTGGTAAGCCCGGCGCAGGCGAAAGGGCTCATGCAGATCACCCCGATCACCGTGCGGCAGCACAGCCCGGCGCTATCGCTTAACGCAGCCGCGGTCGATCTGACCAACCCCGCAGTCAACCTCGCGTTCGGCCAGCAAAACCTTGAAATGCTGCGTGATTCAGGCGCCACTGGCGGTCTGCTTCCCAAGATCATGGCCGCTTACAACGCCGGCCTCGCTCCGATTACCCGCTGGAACAGCGAGATCCGCGACGGCGGCGATCCGCTGCTGTGGATGGAATCGATCCCCTATTGGGAAACCCGCGGCTATGTCTCGGTGGTGATGCGCAATTACTGGATGTACGAGAACCAGGCAGGCGGAAGTTCGGATAGCCGGGTGGGGCTGACCGAGGGCAAATGGCCCAAATTTCCCGGCCTAACCGGCGTCCCGGCCGTCCGTATCGCGCAGGCGCGCTAGTGGCGATCGACCCCGAGCGGACCTTCCGCCCGCTCAACATCGCGCTACTCACGGTTTCCGACACCCGCACCGCCGACGACGACACCTCGGGCGATATCCTGGCAGGGCGGATCAAGGCCGCAGGCCATTCGCTCTCCGCACGCGCAATCGAGCGCGACGACGTTCCGCGGATCTGTGACCGGCTCAACAACTGGATCGATGACCAAAGCATCGACTGTGTGATCTCGACCGGCGGCACCGGCCTGACTGGCCGCGACGTGACTCCCGAGGCGCTCGACCGGATCAAGGACAAGGAGATTCCCGGCTTCGGCGAATTGTTCCGCTGGGTCAGCTACAAGACTATCGGCACTTCGACCGTACAATCGCGGGCGATGGCGGTGCTCGCGCGCGGCACGTATATCTTCGCGCTGCCGGGATCGAACGGCGCGGTGAAAGACGGCTGGGACCTGATCCTCGCCGAGCAACTCGACAGCCGCAACCGGCCGTGCAATTTCGTCGAACTGATGCCGCGACTGCGCGAGACGTAGGCCCGAACGCAAGTCGGCGACCTTCGACAGGCTCAGGCTGAGCAGGTCCTTTTGCGATTTTCAATCAAACTTCCGCTAATGCGGAGCTTGTCGAAGCACACACGCTTTCATTTGCTATGTGTTCCTGATATGTTCCGAAGATGCCAAGTGCGGCTCAGCCCATCCACGGCCGCGGCGCTCAGTCGGGGCAAGTTCCAACACGGTTTGGGCTGGCGGTGCGCGAACCCGATGGCGACTGGCTCGACGTGGCTGGCGACATCGACGGACCGGAGCCGAAGCTGCGGACCACGGTGACCGAGGAGCATGCCAAGACCATCGTTACCTTCAACCAGTCGCCCGACATCCCGTTCGACCGCTCGATCAACGCCTATCGCGGCTGCGAGCACGGCTGCATTTATTGCTTCGCCCGCCCGACCCACGCCTTCCACGACCTCTCCCCCGGCCTCGATTTCGAGACCAGGCTGTTCGCCAAGCCCAACGCCGCCGAGTTGCTTCGCGCCACCCTCGCTAACCCGCGCTACAAGCCCGCGCCGATCGCGATGGGGACCAACACCGATCCCTATCAGCCGATCGAGGCGCGATATCGAATCACGCGAGCGGTGCTCGAGGTGTGCCTCGAGGCGCGGCATCCGGTGACGATCACCACCAAATCGGCGCGGGTGCTCGACGATCTCGACCTGCTCGCCGAGATGGCTCGGCACCGGCTGATCGCGGTCGGCATTTCGGTGACCAGCCTCGATCCTCGGTTATCCGGCCTGCTCGAACCGCGCGCCTCGGCACCGGCAAAGCGGCTTGCCGCGCTGGACAGACTGGTCGAAGCCGGCGTCCCTGCGCACGTCTCGATTGCGCCGGTGATCCCTTCGATCACCGACGAGTTTTTGGAATCGATCCTCGAATGCGCCGGCGCGCTGGGGGTCGGATCGGCCAGCTGGATCATGCTGCGCCTGCCGCTGGAGGTTGCACCGCTGTTCCGCGAATGGCTCGCCACCCACTTCCCCGACCGCGCAGGAAAAGTGATGAGCATCGTTCGCTCGGTACGCGAGGGGAAGGACAACGATCCCGGCTTCTTCAGCCGGATGAAGCCGCAAGGCGTCTGGGCCGACCTGTTCCGCACCCGCTTCCGCCTCGCGTGCAAGCGCGCGGGGATCGCGCAGGTAAAGATCGATTTGGATTGCGGGGGGTTTAGGCGACCGAGCATGTACGGGCAGTTGAGTTTGCTGTGATGGTGACACGAACAGACTGCGATAGAACGGGGTCCGCAAGCTTCGTCGCGACGTACCTCGATGCGCGGGAGGAACCGTAAGCATGAAAGTCGAAGGGCGCTGCCATTGTGGCCGAATTGCGTATGAGGCCGACGTCGATCCGACTGCCGTCATGATCTGTCACTGCACCGATTGCCAGACCCTCACCGGTTCGGCATTCCGGGTCACGGTTCCCGCCTCGCCCGAAGCCTTTCGCCTGATTTCCGGCAAGCCGAGAATATATATGAAGATCGCGGATAGCGGGTCGCGGAGGGGACATGCTTTCTGCGGTGACTGCGGCGCGCCCATTTACCGGCAGCCCACCGACAACAACCCGAACTATTCCCTTCGAATCGGCGGCCTTGATCAGCGCATCGAACTCGGCCCTCCAAAGCGGCAAATCTGGACGAAGCGAAGGTTACCGTGGTTGAGAGTGCTCGAGGACATTCCGCAGGCGGAGGGACAGAACTGACGTGGCGTGAAAATATTCCGCACTCTTCAGAAGTCGCTAATCGCGAAGCGCGTCACACCTTGGTTTACGCCCGGCGGATCAAGTGCGCCCAGAGCCAGCTCGAGCGGCTCGCCGATCCAGTGGCCGAGCGTGGTGTGGTCGGCGAGGTCATCGTCGGTGAGCGGGTGGACCAGTGCGCGCAGACTGGTGGCCTCGATCAGCGCGATCACGGCGTCGCGCGCAGGGGCGAAGAAGTGGATTTCGTATTGCGGGATCGGGTGCGGGCCGACCGGGGCGGCGATCATCCGCCCGATGAACAGCACGCGCGGGTCGGCGCTGAACTGCTTACGCAGCGCAGCCGCCGTCGCGCGGTCGGCATCGGTGAAGTAAACGTGCGCGTGCCACTGCGCGTCGTTGCTCATCCCGCGAACCGGATCAGCCGACTGTCGGCCACCGCCGCCGTTCGGTGCGGCAGCGCCTCGGCGACGTAGCGAGGGTTCTTGACCATCGCCATGAACGCGCCGGAGTTGGGATAGCCCATCACGAACGCCTCGTCCCACTCATCCGCCGGGCCGGTGACGACGCATTCCAACGGCGGCTGCCAGATCATCGCCGCGCCGTCGTCGGCTACCAACGCCTGGAACGCCTTGCCGTAAATTGCGTATGCCTCGCGTCCGGTCAGACCCTTGCCGTGGTTGGGGTGGTCGGGCGGATACTCGGCCAGATCTCGGAACTTGATGAGGTTGAGCATCTGGATCGGCGTGTCGCGGGGGAGCGATTTGAACTGATCCCAATGTTCACGGCTTGGGTCGATGTGAGGCATCTTCGGCTCCTATTCGGCCAGCTTGTAGTCCTTGAACCGCTCGCGCAGGTCCTTCTTGCTGATCTTGCCGGTGCCGGTGTGCGGGATGTCGTCGACGAATTCGATCGCATCGGGCAGCCACCACTTGGCGACCTTGTCCGCCAGGTGCGCCTTGATGTCGTCGGCGCAGCACTCCGCACCCGCCTTCTTGA
>JANMQW010000306.1:0-1737 GCA_031370725.1 Novosphingobium sp. | reverse complement strand
TGGCCCAGCGCCATCGCCCCGCCGTTGATGTTGACCTTGGCGCGGTCGAGATCGAGGTCGCGGATGAACTTTTCAGCCACGACCGCAAACGCTTCGTTGATCTCCCACACATCGATGTCGGCGGTGGTCAGACCAGCCTTGGCCAGCACCTTTTTCGCCGCAGGAACCGGGGCATTGAGCATCAGCGTGGGATCGTCGCCCTGGTTGGCATAGGCGACGACGCGTGCGCGGGGCTTGAGCCCGTGCTTGTCGGCGTATTCCTTCGACGTCAGCAAGATCGCCGCCGCACCATCGACCACGCCAGAGGAATTACCCGCGTGGTGGACGTGCTTGATTTCGACGTCGGGATAGCGGCGGTTGATCTGCTTGCGGAAGGTGGTGCCGCCGATGTCGAAATCGGCCAGCCCGGTGAACGCCGGCTTGAGGCTGGCGAGCCCTTCTGCGGTGGTCTCGGGGCGCGGGAATTCCTCGCGATCCAGAGCCACGCTGCCATCGGTGTTGAGCACCGGCACCACCGACTTGGCGAAGCGGTTTTCCTTGATCGCGACATCGGCGCGCTGCTGGCTGACCAGCGCCAACGCGTCGAGGCTCTCGCGGTCGATTCCCTCGATCGTGGCGATCGCATCGCCGCATATCCCCTGATGCGACTGCGGGTGGAGCTCGTCGAGCGCCTCGTTGCCGCTGCCCATCAGCCGCGGCGGCAGGCCCGCGTGAGCCTGCTCGGCAGCATGGCTGGCGGTGTAGCTCATCATCTCTGTACCGCCTGCGATCACGCAGTCTTCCATGCCCGACATCACGCTGGCTGCGGCGAAGTTCACCGAACTGATCCCGCCGCCGCAGAACCGGTCGAGCGTGGTCCCGCTGGCCTTGACGCTATAGCCCGCGGATAGTGCCGCCATCCGCCCCAGATCGCCGCCTTGCTTGCCGTTCTGCGACGAGGTCGACCAGACGATGTCGTCGACGGTCTCGGTGTCGAGGTGGTTGCGCTCCTTGATCGCCTTGAGCACGGTCGCGGCCAGGTGCTGCGGGTGCAGATGGCTCAGCGCGCCCTTGCCGGGCTTGCCCACCCCGCGCGGGGTGCGGACGGCGTCGATGATGTAGGCTTCGGTCATTTCAGGTCTCCTGGAAATCAATCAGAGCGGTACAGTCTCGCCCGGATGACGGGTATTTGAAAAATACGCTCCATCACGCGGGTATCTGATTGAATGGCACGCCCTTGTCGGGGCGATGATCTTGCGGCAGGCCGAGGATCTTTTCGGCTATGGTGTTGAGCAGGACTTCGTCCGATCCGCCCGCGATCCGCCCCGTCGGGGCGTTGAGCCAGCTGGTGGTCCAGTCCTCCTTGACGAAGGCGTCGACGTCGAATGCCAGCCCGGTATTGCCCTGCAAGTCGATCGCCAGTTCGGACAGTTTCTGGCGACTGCGCACCGCGACCAGCTTTTGCAACGATCCTTCGGGGCCGGGCTGCATCCCGGCCTCCATCATTTTCATCGCCCGCGCAGTGATTGCCTCAAGCCCGCTGCGCATCGCATAGTTGCGCGCGATCGCTGAACGGATGCGGCCATCTTCGAGCGCGGGCTTTTCATTGATTTCAACTTCGCGCGCCAGATCGATGAACACGTCCAGATGCGGGCCAAACCCGGCGCTGTCGGTGGCGATGTAGCGCTCGATCATCAGCGTGTGGAGCGCGACCCCGAACCCGCCGCCGATCGGACCCATGCGCTGTTCGTCGGTCAT
>JANMQW010000294.1:0-7630 GCA_031370725.1 Novosphingobium sp. | reverse complement strand
GGCGCATTGCGTGTCCGAATGGGGCCACGATTTTCGCCCCGATTATCGCCTGCTGCGCCCGCTGCTCGATCAGTTCGGAGATATCCCCCGGCTCGCGCTCACCGCGACCGCCGACGAGCACACCCGCGCCGATATCCTCGCCCAGCTTGGCATTCCCGACGAAGGACTGATCGTCGCCGGGTTCGATCGGCCCAACATCCGCTATACGATCCGCCCGCGTGATCAGGTGCAGCGCCAGCTTGCGCAACTCATGGCCGAGCAGCCAGGTCCAGGGATCGTTTATGCCCAGACTCGCAACCAGGTCGAGAAGCTGGCCGAGACGCTCAGCAAAGCCGGGCGCCGCGTGCTGCCCTATCACGCCGGGCTCGATCCGCAGGTCCGCGCCGCCAACCAGGCCGCGTTCGTTGCGTCGGAGGACATGGTGATGGTCGCCACGGTCGCCTTCGGGATGGGGATCGACAAGCCTGACGTGCGGTTCGTCGCCCACGCCGGCATCCCCAAGTCGATCGAGGCGTATTACCAGGAGACCGGCCGCGCCGGGCGCGATGGCGATCCCGCGGTGGCGCTGATGCTGTGGGGCGCCGACGATTTCGCGCGCGCCCGTCAGCGCCTGGCCGAGGTAGAGGAACGTCGCCGGGCGAGCGAGCGCGTCCGGCTGGAGGCTTTGGCCACGCTGGTCGAGACTGCAGGCTGCCGCCGCGCAATTCTGCTGCGCCATTTCGGCGAAGACCCGCCTGAGAAGTGCGGCAACTGCGACAACTGCCTCGACGCGCCGGGCGTGGTCGATGCCACCGAAACCGCGCGCAAGCTGCTCTCGGCCGCCTATCGCACAGGGCAGAGCTTTGGGCTGGGCTATCTTGAGAAGGTCCTGACTGGGGTCGCCGACGAGCGGATGATCGCGCGCGGGCATGAACGGCTGAGCGTATTCGGGATCGCAACGGCGGAGGAAGCGCCGCTGTTCAAGCCGCTCGCGCGCGCGCTTCAGGCACGCGGGGCTCTGGTCTCGACCGAGCATGGCGGGCTGGCACTGGGCGGGGATGCGCGAGCAATTCTCAAGGGCGACCTGCCGGTTCTGGTGGCGATCGCGACACGGCCTGAAAGACGTCAGCGACGCTCGCGTGGAGGCGCGCGGGAAGGCAGCGGGGTCAACCCGGTCGGCGATCCGCTGTTCGAGGCCCTGCGTGCGCTGCGCCGCGAACTGGCAGCCGAAGCGCAAGTCCCGCCCTATGTAATTTTCCACGACGCCACCTTGCGCGACATGGTCGCCGCGCGCCCTTCGTCACGCGCTGAACTCGGCGCGATCGGCGGGATCGGGCAGCGCAAGCTCGATGCGTTTGGCGATGCTTTTCTGGCGGCGATCAAAGCAGCTTGACGGCGCCTCCGAAGGTGATATTAATGTGATATCACTTTAACAGGGGTTCAAGAGATGTCCGATCCACATGCAGCCATGACCGCCAGCCGTGAGCGGCCGGCGTGGAGCACCAGCGGTTATCTGATGTTGGTACTTTTCCTGGTGCTGCTCGCGCTCACCGTCTGGCGCGTCGTCAACTTTGCCGGGGGCGACCCCACGGACGGCGAGGTGTTTGGCTTCCTTGTCCCCACTGGGCTTACCGCGTTGGCGCTCGTGCTGATTGCTTCCGGCTTTTACATGCTCCAGCCTAACACCGCCGCGGCGATCACGCTGTTCGGCAGCTATCGCGGCACCGATCGCCATGCGGGCTTGCGCTGGGTGTGGCCGTGGATGGGCAAGACCAAGATCTCGGCACGCGCCAACAACCTGATTTCCGACCGGATCAAGGTCAACGACTTGCGCGGCAACCCGATCGAAATGGCCGCGCAAGTGGTGTGGCGGGTCATCGATACCGCACAGGCGCTGTACGACGTCGATGATTACAAGGCGTTCGTGATGGTCCAGATCGAGGCCGCGGTGCGAACCATCGGCTCACGCTATCCCTACGACGATTTCGCGCATGCCGAGGTCACCCTGCGTGGCAACCACGATCAGGTCGGCGCCGAATTGCGCACTGAACTGATCGCGCGACTCCAGCTCGCCGGGATCACGGTCGACGAGTGCGGTTTCACCCACCTCGCCTATGCCCAGGAGATTGCCGGGGCCATGCTCCGCCGTCAGCAGGCCGAAGCGGTGGTCGCGGCACGCAAGACGCTGGTCGAGGGCGCGGTCGGGATGGTCGAAATGGCGCTGGCAATGCTCAGCGAAAAGAACGTGGTCGAACTCGACGATGAACGCCGCGCGGCGATGGTCTCGAACCTGATGGTCGTTTTGTGCGGCGAGCGCGACACCCAGCCGGTGGTCAACGCGGGCTCGCTTTACCAGTAACGATGTCCACGCCCGCCCGAAAACCGTTTCCGTTGCGGCTCGATCCGGCGCTTCACGCCGCCATCGAGCGCAGCGCGCAGGCCGATCTGCGCTCGATCAACGCGCAAGTGGAATGCTTGCTGCGCGAGGCGCTGGCGCGGCGTGGAGTGCGAGTCGAGGTGACCCCGGGACCCAAGCGTGGACGCCCCACGAAAGCCGGCGTTAAACCGGCAACCTAACGCTCAGTTAACCAATCCTATTTAAAGCTGACGGTGGTTTTCCCGAGGAGACCACCGATGCCCTTGCTGTCTCATCCCTCCAGCGGAGTGGCCCGCAACGATCGCCTTGCGCTGCTGCTGCTCAGCGGGCTGGCGTTGGCGATTATTCCGCTTGGCGCCTTGTTCGCGCAAACTGCCGCGCAGCGCCCTTACACCGTCGTCGAGACCGGTCATCGTTATGGCTCGCTCCAGGAGGCGGTCGATGCGATCGGCGATGCCAGCGGCACGATCCGCATCGCCTCAGGCCGGTGGCGCGATTGCGCGGTCCAGACCAAAGGTTCGGTCGCTTATGTCGCGCAAGTTGCAGGGCAAGCCGCGCTCGACGGCGGAGTGTGCGAAGGCAAGGCGGCGCTGGTCCTGCGCGGGCGCAGCGCGCGGGTCGATGGCCTGATCTTCGCCAACATGCGCGTGCCGGAATACAACGGCGCGGGCATCCGGCTTGAGCACGGCGATCTAGCGGTCAGCCAAAGCTGGTTCATGGACAGCAACGAGGGCATCCTCACCGCCGAAGATCCCGGCGGATCGATCCTGATCGAAAAATCCACCTTTACCCGGCTCGGCACTTGCGAGGGCGCGGGCGGTTGCGCGCATTCGCTGTATATCGGCAATTACGGCGCGCTGACGGTGCGCCGCTGCCGCTTCGAGCAGGGCCGCGGCGGGCACTACGTCAAAAGCCGCGCTGGACGGATCGAGATCACCCAGTCGAGCTTCGACGATTCGCGCGGCAAAGCGACCAACTACATGATTGACCTTCCCGGCGGGGCCACCGGGACGATCGCCGAAAACTGGTTCGTCCAAGGCCAGGACAAGGAAAACTACAGCGCCTTCATCGCGGTTGCCGCCGAGGGCAAGGCACACAGCTCGAACGGGCTGAGCATCGCGGCCAACGACGCCCGGCTGGCCCCGAATGTCGATCGCAACACTGTGTTCGTGGCCAACTGGTCGGGCGATCGTCTGGCGCTTGGCGAGAACCGGCTGGGGCTGGGTCTGAGGAAATACGAGCGGCGTTAGTCTTCCACCGCAAAGGTAATCTCGGCATTATCCTGCAACCGCTTAACTAGCGCCTCGCCCACGAACGAACCCGGCGTCCCCACTCCACCCGCCGTCTTGCACGACAACAGCGCAATCCCCGTCTCGGCGATCATCCGGCTGGTCGAGCCGTAGCCCGGATCGTAGCGGCCTTTGACGCCGTAGTGCAGCTTCTCGCCGCTCGGCATCTCGCCGACGAACAGCACGTCGTAGTGGCCGTTCTCGCGCTCCTCCGCGGTCGGCCCTTCGCCGGGCTTGGGTGGCTTGGCCCCGAACGGGCTCTTGAGCATTTCGGCCACCGCGTGCGCCGCGGCCTTGCCCGCCTCTCCCGGGCTGGTCAGCATCATCTCGTCATAGCGGAAGTCTTCGCCCCAAGGATGGCCGAGGAGGAAGTTGGTGCGGTGGACGTTCTTGGTGTTGATCGTTGCCATGATGAACGGCGCAGCCCAGCGACCCAAATCTTCCTCGTAATGCGGGATCAGCCCGCCCGGCTGGCTAGGCCCCGAAAAGCCGGGGGTCAGCGCAAACGGATTGTTGAGCACCGCGATCAGCTTTGGATTCCTGGCCACTGCCTTCATCGTTTCTGTCAGGCTCGCCGCGGTCCCGCCCGAGAATGTGCCTTTCATCGCCCGGACCCGCCCCCGCACCCGCGGCGCGGGCGCGCCGAAGCGGGCCTTGGCTTCATTCTGGAGCATCAGCACCCCCAGATCGAACGGAATCGAATCGAACCCGGCTGAAAAACAGATCCGAGCGCCGCTAACCTTGGCCGCAGCGTCGTACTTCTCGATCATCTGGTGCATCCACCCCGGCTCGCCGCACAAGTCGGCATAGTCTGTGCCTGCTGCGGCGCAGGCCGCGACCAGCGGCTCGCCGTAAAGTTGATAGGGGCCCACCGTGGTGATGATCACGCGGGTCCGCCCCGCCATCGCGGCAAGGCTCGCGGGATTGTCGGCATCGGCGACGATCAGCGACGTCTTTGGAGGCGCGCCGATCAGATCGCGCACTTCGCCCAGCTTGGCCTCGCTGCGCCCGGCCATAGCCCATGTCGGCGCGTCGGCGCGGTCGGAATAATGCTGGGTTAGGTATTCGGCGACAAGGCGTCCGGTATAGCCGGTCGCACCATAGATCACGATATCGAATTCGCGCGTGTCGCGCGGCTTGGTCTGCACCATGGGGCCTCTCCCGGCCCCACTAGATCAGGGGCGCAGACGAGGGTCTATGGGTTCGGCACGATCGTCAATCCCATCGTGGTCGCGATCGTGGCGCGGCGAAGGTGCTGGCCCTTGATCGCGGTCGTCCACGCCATCGCGGTTACGGTCGATAACGGGCACATCCGCCACCGGCGCGGCCGCAACCGGCGCCTTCTGCAGACCGTCGGCACGCGCTTCGGCCGCTGCGGCGCGGACCTCTGCATCGTGGACTTTGGTGGCGCCATCGCGTTCGGCGATTTCAGCCTTGCGGGTCAGGCGCATCGAATCATAGCTCCAGCGCATCTGGCTGTGCGCGAACAGACACAAGAAACCGCCAGCAATCGCCACGTTCTTCAGCGCCATCGCGGCCTGCGTCGGATCGGTAAAATTGCGATGGAAGAACAGCGCGGTTGCCAAACAGAATCCCGCCAACAGGATCGAGAACAGCCGCGTCATGAAACCCAACGCGATGGCGATGCCACCGATCAGCTCAAATGCGCCAGAGGGAATCGCAAGCCCGGCGGGAAGCCCAGCGCCGGTGATCATCGCTTCGGTGGTGGCAGGATCGAACAGCTTGCTCGCGCCCGAAACGATGAAGATCAGCGAAAGCAGAATTCGCCCGATGGCGGCGGCGATCGTGTTCATGGCGCTTGCTCCCTGCTCGTCGCGACCCGAAAAAGGTAAGGCGCGGGCGACCGGTTTCGCCAGAGTCGAAACCCCGTGCCTTGGCGATCAAGCGAATCAGCGGGCAAATCGTTCCCAGAGCTATAGCTTGGGAAGCGTGACACCGCGCTGGCCCATGTATTTGCCCGCCCGGTCGGCATAGCTGACCTCGCACGGCTCGTTGCCCTGGAGGAACAGGAACTGGCAGGCGCCCTCGTTGGCATAGATCTTAGCAGGCAGCGGGGTGGTGTTGCTGAATTCCAGCGTCACATGGCCCTCCCAACCTGGCTCGAGCGGGGTCACATTCACGATGATCCCGCAACGCGCGTAAGTCGATTTGCCGAGACAGATGACGAGCACATCGCGCGGCACGCGAAAATATTCGACCGTGCGGGCGAGCGCGAACGAGTTCGGCGGGATCACGCAGCAATCGGTGGTGCGATCGACGAAGCTGCCGGGATCGAACGCCTTGGGATCGACCACCGAGGAATTGACGTTGGTGAAGATCTTGAAATCTTCGGCCACCCGCGCGTCATAGCCATACGACGACAAGCCATAGCTGATGCACCCATCACGCCTCTGCGCCTCGACGAACGGCTCGATCATGCCGTGCTCGAGCGCCTGCGCCCTGATCCATTTGTCCGAAAGAATTGCCATTTATGCTACCTCAGCCCAGATCGGCCCTCAACCCAGACTGGCCGGGCCGAACGCCCGGGGCAAGAGTGCGCCGAGCGTGGTTTCCACCACTTCGTTGGCACCGATACACAGGACCACGGGATCGGTGCCGCCGAGCTGAGCAATCTCATTGAGCACCTGGCGGCAGCGGCCGCACGGGGTGACGGGCTCGGCCCTGGGGGTTGCCTCGCCGTCAGCGCCAGGTGCGCCGCCGATCACCGCCACCGCGATGACGCCGCCGCGTCCGCCGTCGGACAGGATTTTGGCGATTGCCACGGTCTCGGCACACAGCGACAGGCCATAGCTGGCATTCTCGACGTTGGCGCCGGTGACCACCGATCCGTCGGCCAGCAGCAGCGCTGCACCGACGTGGAAGTTCGAATACGGCGCATAGGCCTTGGCTGACGCCGAGCGTGCTGCGGCCATCAACGCACCGCGGTGTTCGGTCAAAAGCACGCTCATGGCCGCACCACCACCCAACGCAGCCTTCCGTCCGCGGCGGGCGAGCGCAGCCGCGTGTTGGCGGTCCACATCACCCATGGCCGCCCGGCATAGCCCGGCGCGAGGTAGGCGCCCGTCACCCACAGGTTTCGATCGATCATTGCCGAGACGTGATAGCGCGCCTCGAACCCGCGCGACAGCTTGAGGATCGCCGGCTTACCCGAATGCGCCTCCAGCTGGTTGACGAACGTTGTCAGCTCGCTCTGCATCGCCGCCTCGGCAGGGGGTGCGGCGCAAGCCGCGTCGTCGATATCGAGCTCGACCGCGGGGGGCAGCAGTTTCGCTTCGCGGGGGACTACGGTGACGAAATTGCCGACTTGCGAATCGGCCCCCAGGCACGGGTCGAAGCGGTGCAGCGCGCCCACCTGCAGCCCCGCTTCGCGCGCCTCGGTCAGGTTTTGCTCGAACCCAGGGTCGCGCCGAGCGGCGCCTTCACTGGCGTCGAGATAGACGAAATCGGCGCCCCCGGCCTTGAGCGCGGCGAAGTTGACCGCGCCGTCACCGCTGCCGACCTCGGCGCCCTGCACCGCAAATCGCGCGCGCGCCGGGCGCCACTCGCCCGCTTCCCACCAGCTCGCGCCGACGAGGGTGAGTGCCAGCAGCCCGCCAAGCGCGAGCAGCCGCCGCCGGACGGCGCGCGTCGTCGAACGCTTGGCTCTTGCCATGATCCTGGTTCGCGCCCCACACTTGGTTGTGATTCAGCCCCTGATATGCAGCACGCAGATCAGGGTAAAGAGCCGTCGCGCGGTGGCAAAGTCGGTTTCGACCTTGCCCTCGAGCCGTTCGAGCAGCAGTTCGGCGGCCTCGTTGTGGACCCCGCGCCGGGCCATGTCGATGGTCTCGATCTCGGCCGCGGTGGCGCGGCGGATCGCCTGGTAATAGCTGTCGCAAATCGCGAAATAGTCGCGGATCGGGCGGCGGAAACGGCCCAGCGCCAAGATGATCGTCTCAAGAGGGGTGCCAGCGTCATCGGCGAT
>JANMQW010000367.1:0-14067 GCA_031370725.1 Novosphingobium sp. | reverse complement strand
CATCGACTTTGGATCGACCTGATAGAGATAGCCGTTATTGTAATAGTATCGGTCGCTCTGATCGAATTGGTACTGCGAACGCAGCTGATTGGGAATCTGGTTGTAGGTCCAGGTGTTGCCGAAATTGCGGTTGTATCGCTGACCGACATTGTACAACTTCTTTGCTTGACCCGGCGGCAAACAACCGTTGTTCTTTTTCGCAAGCCCCGGAGGGCAGCTGCCGCGACCATCGAGGGCATACAGTCGACCAAATCGATCGCTGGCGACCAAACTGCGACTTGATTTACTTGCCTTGTGAGCCTTGCCGTTTTCCATCGTTCCATGCTTACCTTTGCCATGGCCCTGATCCGACTTGGCGGCGGCTGGCGCGGCGGCTGCGAGAACCGCAGCTCCAGCAAGTAAAATGAGTTTCTTCATGTGCTAGTCCTTATGTTTCTGCGACCTAATTGACCGATACGCGTCGCCATCGATCAAATGTCGGAGCCGATCGGCCGATCGACCTGCCTGTATATAACCAACAACCTCATGCCGGATTGGTTGCAACGTTCATCGGCCCGCAAGGATTTAGTTGCCCGCTTACATTGATCCGACATAAGGAATGGGTTGCAAGCAGATCCAGGATTGGCGGATAGTTTTGCGGATTGATTGAGACCATCGCACGAGAACAGCAGGTAATGTATTCCGCTGAGCCAACCGAACGCATCGCGCAAAAAAAGGGCGGCGGTTTCCCGCCGCCCGCCCGTTAATTCACCGCAAAACCTGCCTCACACAGCCGGGCTTTTGCTATTCACATAAGCCAGCCACAGGCGCGCGAGCGGCAGTCTGGCGCCGCCGATTTGCTTGAAGTTGGCGCGTGCTTCGGCGTATTTGCTCTGATCGACCTGGGCGATGCCGAGGCGGGTGAGGACGCGGTCCTTATCAACGCCGGACTTGGTCAGCGCCAGCCGATAAAGCTCTTCGGCCTTCGCCGCCTCGCCATAGTTGAGATAGGCGTCGCCGGTCGACAGCGCATCGACGCCGCTGCTCGACGATATTGCGCGGGCCGCGGCCGAGGGGAGCGAGGCCTTGTCTGCGGCCAAGCGCGCTGAAGCCAGCGCGCGGGATTCCGTCACGAAGGGACCACTCAGCGCGCCCGCGGCGGTGCCCTTGTCGATCAGCTTGATCACCTCGCCCGGAAGTCGGCGCGGATCGGCGGTCTGGATGTATTCGCGGTATTCATTCCCGACCAGCTTGGGATCGTTGTCGAATGCGCCCGACCGCATCATCAGGCGGAACAGGTCGATCGTCTCGTTCGGGCCGTAATTGCCGAACCGGCGAACCAGCTGGGCCGAGCCGAGCCAATTGAAGTTGCTGGGATAAAGTTCGACCTGGGTCAGCGCCCAGTCCATCGATTCATTAGCCAGCTTGGCATTATATGCCACCACGTTGGCACGCTTAAGCCAGCCTTCCGGCACCTTCAGACCGGCGGCGCGCTTGGCCGCGACTGCCTGCTTGAGCAGCGCGAGACCCTGTGCAGGCTGGCCCGCACGAGCATAGGAATCGACCATCAATTCGCCCGCATCATCGCCCGAATAGTTAGCCGCCACGGCAGCGGCGAGCGCGGTCGAGGCGGTCGCGTAGTCTTTGTTCGAATAGGCGAAGTTGCCCAAGTAGAACTGGAAATCGGCGACCTTGGCGGGATCGAGCCTGCCGCTGTCAAGAATCATCCTGGCGGCGCGCTGACGCATCGCGATGTCGTTGATGTAGCCGCCCAGGTTGATCCCGATCTGCCCCGCAGCAAGCTTTTCGTCGGGGCTTACTGCAGCCGCCTCGGCCGCCTGCATCATCGCCGCAGCACCCGCGCTGGCGGCTGCCAGTTCGCCCGGACCCGCGGGATCCTTGGCATCGACCTTGGCCTTGGCGAGCTTGATCGCGTCGACCTTGACCTGGAGCGGAGCGGCAACGGCGATGAATTCCTTGGAATAGGTGACCTTGGCGGCCTTGCCCGGCTTGGCCGGCTTGGCCTTGTCCGCCGCGACCGCCGGGGTCGCGGCCACGCCCAGTGCGCCCAACGCAAAGCTGGCGGCCAGCGCGGTCGAAACAAGCTTGCTACGCCCGGTGTGGCTTGCGCCCATGCTCGAAAAACCCATTCCATCTCTCCTTGTCGTACCGGCCGAGCCAGTGCGTTGAACCCAATTTCTGCCGCGCGCTAGTGGGCCGAAATGCCCACTTTGGCAACCGCGGCGGCGCTAGGGACCAGGCGCTTAACCGCTATTGAATGCCCGATCCGTCGTCCGTTCAGGATAGCCCCAGCGACATGTGGAAAACTGCCGTGTCGCCGGGTCGTTCCGTAGCGGCTTGCTGGTGTTTTGCTGCGGGTTACCCTAGGCCCGAAGCTACTCCCGAAAACACAGCGAGACAAAACGCCACGTGAGCGACGATAGCGACATTCCCGGTACCCCGCCCCCTGCGTCCGATCCCGAAATCCAGCGGATCGACATCGTCGAGGAAATGAAGACCAGCTATCTCGATTACGCGATGAGCGTGATCGTGAGCCGCGCGCTGCCCGACGTACGTGATGGCCTCAAGCCGGTCCACCGCCGCATCCTGTTCGCCAGCCAGGAAGGCGGGTTCGTTGCGGGGCGGCCTTATCGCAAGTGCGCCAAGATCGTCGGCGATACGATGGGCAACTATCACCCCCACGGCGACAGTTCGATCTACTTCGCGCTGGTGCGGATGGCGCAGGACTGGTCGATGCGGGTCCCGTTGGTCGATGGCCAGGGCAACTTCGGATCGATGGATCCCGACGATCCGGCCTCGATGCGCTATACCGAGGCGCGGCTGGCAAAGGTGGCCAACAGCCTGCTCGACGATCTTGACAAGGATACCGTCGATTTCACCGACAACTACGACGGATCGCGGCGCGAGCCAACCGTGCTGCCGGCGCGCTTTCCAAATCTGCTGGTCAACGGCGCCGGCGGGATCGCGGTGGGGATGGCGACCAACATCCCGCCGCACAACCTGGGTGAAGTGATCGACGCCTGCCTGGCGACGATCGACAACCCCATGATTTCGCTCGACGAGTTGATGGAAATCATCCCCGGGCCCGACTTTCCGACCGCGCCGCTGATCCTGGGCTCGGCCGGCGCACGTAGCGCCTACGCCACCGGGCGCGGCTCGGTGATCCAGCGCGCGCGCCACGTGATCGAGGAAGGCCGGGGCGACCGGCGCTCGATTGTGCTGACCAGCATTCCGTTTCAGGTCGGCAAGAACGGGCTCGTCGAAAAACTGGCCGAGGCCGCCAAGGACAAGCGGATCGAGGGCGTCTCAGACATCCGCGACGAATCCAGCCGCAAGGGCGTGCGCGTGGTCATCGACCTCAAGCGCGATGCCACCCCCGAAGTGGTGCTCAACCAGGTGTGGCGGCACAGCCCCGCGCAATCGAGCTTTCCTGCCAACATGCTGGCGATCCGCGGCGGGCGCCCCGAACTGCTCAGCCTGAAAGATATTCTCGAGGCGTTCATCCGCTTTCGCGAGGAAGTGATCACCCGACGCACCAAGTTCGAACTCAACAAGGCGCGCGATCGGGCGCACCTCTTGCTGGGGCTCGTGATTGCGGTGACCAACCTCGACGAGGTGGTGAAAATCATTCGCGGCGCGCCCAACCCCGCGGCGGCGCGCGCGCAATTGATGGCTCGCGAATGGCCGGTGGGCGAGATTGCGCCGTATATCCGCCTTGTCGAGGCAATCGATGAATCCACCGAGGTCGATGGCGCGGTTTATCGGATGTCTGAACTCCAGGTCCGCGCAATCCTCGAGCTGCGCCTCCATCGCCTCACGGCACTGGGCCGCGACGAGATCGGCGGCGAGCTGGAAGGTCTGGCCGAGGCGATCACGGGCTACCTCGAAATCCTCGCCGACCGGGTCAAGCTCTACGCTGTCATACGCGACGAACTGGCCGCGGTCCGCACCGCCTTCGCCACTCCGCGGGTCAGCGAAATCGCCCCCGCATGGGACGGGCTCGACGACGAAGACCTTATCGAGCAAGAGGACATGGTCGTCACCGTCACGCTCGACGGCTATATCAAGCGTACCGCGCTCTCCACCTTCCGCGCCCAGAACCGCGGCGGCAAAGGCCGCGCCGGAATGGCGACCAAGCAGGAAGACGCAGTGGGGACGATGTTCGTCACCTCCACCCACAACCCGGTGCTGTTCTTCTCGACTGCGGGCAAAGTCTATCGCCTCAAGGTGTGGCGGCTGCCCGAAGGCGGCCCGGCAACGCGCGGTCGTCCGATCGTCAACCTGCTCCCCGCGCTCGACCAAGGCGAGACGATTGCCGCAGTCCTCCCGCTGCCCGCCGACGAGGCCGAATGGGGCGAGCTGAACGTGGTGTTCGCCACCGCAAAGGGCGGCGTGCGACGCAACGCAATGGATTCGTTCGCGAACGTCCCCACCAACGGCAAGTACGCGATGCGTTTCGAAGACGGCTCAGACGACCGCCTGATCGGTGTCGCGCTGACCGTGCCCGGCGACGACGTGCTGCTCGCCACCAAGTGCGGCAAGGCGATCCGCTTCCAGGCAGACGACGTCCGCGAATTCGTTAGCCGCACCTCGACAGGCGTGCGCGGCATGACGCTCAAGGGCGACGACGAGGTCATCTCGCTGTCGATCCTCCACCGCGTCGGCGTCAAGGATCAGGACGAGCGCGAAGACTATCTTCGCCATGCGCCATGGAAATCGGAACAGGGGGGGAAGCCCGACCGCGAGAGCGAACCGGCGATGGACGCCGAACGATTCGCCGAGCTTGCCGACAAGGAGCAGTTCATCCTCACCGTCTGTGCCAACGGTTATGGCAAGTTGTCGTCGGCCTACGAATATCGCCGAACCAACCGCGGCGGCCAGGGCATCACCAATATCGACAATATCGGGCGCAACGGTCCGGTGGTCGCCAGCTTCGCCGCTTCGAAGGACGATCAGCTGATGCTGGTGACTGACCAGGCCAAGCTGATCCGCCTGCCGCTGACATCCCTCCGCGTGATCGGCCGGGGAAGTGCCGGGGTGCGGCTGTTCAACGTTGCCGATGAGGAACACGTGGTCAGCGCAGTGCGGCTGATCGATGCCGACGTGGAAGTTGCTGCCGACGAAGAAGCCGGCACCGCCGTCGATATCAGCCCTGAGGATTCTGGTCCGGAAAGCGAGGATTGAGCGATGCTGAAAGTCGAACCATCGGGTCAGGCGTGCGGAGCGCGGGTTTCCGGGATCGATTTATCAACAGAGCTCGGTGACGAGACGGTCGCCGCAATCCGTGCGGCCTGGCTTGACCACCACGTCCTCGCTTTTCCCGATCAGGCGATGGACGACGACGCGCTTGAGCGGTTTACGCTGGCAATGGGCGGCTTTGGCACCGACCCGTTCTTCGCCCCGATCCCCGGGCGCGATCATATCGCCGCGATCCTGCGCGAGGCCGACGAGCGCACGCCGTTGTTCGCTGAAAACTGGCACAGCGACTGGAGTTTTCAGGCGCGACCTCCCGCAGGAACCTGTCTGCTGGCAATCGAAATACCCTCACAGGGCGGTGACACCCTGTTCGCCAACCAGCATGCGGCGTGGGAGGCGCTACCCGCAGACAAGCAGGCCGCATGGGGTGCCCTGGTCGCGATCCATTCCGCCCGGCTCGCCTACGCGCCCGACGGATCGTATGGGACACGCGACACAGGCCGGAGCATGGATATCCGCCCTGGCGAGGAAGCCCGCGCCGAGCAGACCCATCCGCTGGTCCCGTCGCATCCTGAAACTGGGCGGCGCGGCTTCTATTCGACGCTGGGTTACGTTGTCGGGATCGACGGCATGGACGACGAGGATGCATTCCCCCTGCTGCGCGAAGTTGCCGCGTGGCAATCACGCGAGGAGTTCGTCTATCGCCACGTGTGGGAGCCTGGGATGCTTATCATGTGGGACAACCGCTCGTTGCTTCACCGCGCTACCGGCGGTTACGCGGGCCATCGCCGCGAACTCCATCGCACGACGATTGCGGCTTGGGGCGGCTAAGCGGTTTTTCCGCGCAAAAAACCCACCACCCCCGTGCAGATTAGCAACTGCCCCAGGTAATACAGCGGCCAGATCAATAAATCTGGCAGCGGGCTGGCGCTGAGCGGCCCCATTTGCGAGAAGATCAGCAGGTCTGACACTACGAACAGCACCGCCCCCAGCCCAACCCGATAACGCGGAAACGCGCTCGACCATGCGGCAGCAGCCATTCCGCCCAGCGCCAGCGCATAAAGCGCCACGCCGGGTGCAGCACTGCGGTCGGCGGGCAGCAAGAACGCGATCAGCGGGGTGCCGAGCAGCAGTGCCACCGCAGTGGCTTTCTGGGTCGGCGTCAAACTGGTTCGGCGGTGGCGCGCGTAAAGTGCGATGGCAATCACGTGCCCAACGAAGAAACTCGCCGCGCCGGCCTCAAGGCTGATCTCAATCGCCATGTCGCCCGCAGCGCCGAACGCCATCACCGCGGCGAGCATCTTGCCGTCGGTCCCGGGTGCGCGGATCAGAGCATAGACCGCCAGTAGCGCAACCCCTGCCCCCTTCCACGCCATCTTGAACAGCCCCGCCAGCGCCCCGTCCTTGACAAAAAAGAACGAAATCCCCGCAACCAGGCTGGCAAGCAGCCAAGGTCTGCGTTCGATCAAGGCGCGTTTGGGCACGGCAACTCCTTCGCCCAAGTCCCTACCTGCTCATGGGGAGCGAAGTCGCGACACGTTCCCCTCGCTCGCCCATCAGCGCGTGATCCCTCGACTTCGCTCGGGAGGAGCGGATATGGGGGCGCGATGAATCATCAGGTCCACATCATCGGCGGCGGGCTCGCGGGGAGCGAGGCGGCGTGGCAACTGGCCAAGCGGGGCATCCGCGTACGGCTAAGCGAAGTGCGCGGAACCGGAGAACGCAGCCCCGCGCACCAAGGCGACGGTTTGGCCGAATTGGTCTGCTCGAACAGCTTCCGCTCGGATGACGACACCAGCAACGCGGTCGGCTTGCTCCACCACGAGATGCGGCGCTGCGATTCGCTAATGATGGCTGCGGCAGAGGTGGCCAAAGTACCCGCCGGATCGGCGCTGGCGGTTGATCGAAATGTGTTTTCGCGTGAAGTGGAACAGCGCTTGGCCACTCTGCCCTCGCTCGAAATCGTGCGCGAGCGCGTCGACGTGCTGCCCGGCGACGGCTTGACCATCGTCGCCACCGGACCGCTCACTGGGGCGGCGCTTGCGGAAAGCATCGGCGCGGCGACTGGCGCAGAATCGCTGGCGTTCTTTGATGCCATCGCCCCGATCGTCCACCGCGAGAGTATCGACATGGACATCGCTTGGATGGCCGCGCGCTGGGACAAAGGCGGAAAAGACTACGTCAACTGCCCGATGAGTAAAGAACAGTACCAGGCCTTCCACGCCGGACTGCTGGGGGGCGAGAAAACCGAATTTCGCGAATGGGAGGCCAGCACCCCCTACTTTGAAGGTTGCATGCCGATCGAGGTAATGGCCTCGCGCGGCATCGAAACTTTGCGTTATGGCCCGATGAAGCCGGTGGGCCTCGACAACCCGCACGATGCTTCTCCCGAATTTCCAAACGGGCGCTGGCCTTATGCGGTGGTCCAACTACGCCAGGACAACACGCTGGGCACATTATGGAACATCGTCGGCTTCCAGACCAAGCTCAAGCACGCCGAACAGGTGCGGCTGTTCCGCACGATCCCCGGGCTGGAGAACGCCGAATTCGCCCGGCTTGGCGGGCTCCATCGCAATACCTTCCTCAATTCGCCGCGTCTGCTTGACCGGCAGTTGCGGCTGAAGAGCGCGCCGCATATCCGCTTCGCCGGGCAGATTACCGGATGCGAAGGCTATGTCGAAAGCGCCGCCGTTGGCCTGATGTCCGGGCTGATGACGGCGGACGAATTGGCAGGCAACGATTGGTCCCCGCCCCCGCGCACCACCGCGCTGGGCGCGCTGCTCTCGCACATCACCGGCGATGCGGTTGCCGAGACTTATCAGCCGATGAACGTCAACTTCGGCCTGTTTCCCCCGCCCGATGAGTCGGTGAGGAAGAAGCAGAGGAAGCTGGCTTATACCGATCGGGCCAAGGCAGATTTTGGGGCGTGGTGGAAGGAAGGGTTGGTGTCGGCCTAACCGTGAACCCATTCAGCTTTCGGAATCCCCAACAACTCCAGCACCGCCGTCAGATCGCCGCGTTCGATCCAGCCGTCGGCGGCATTGCGGGCTTTGGGTTTGGCGTGGTAGGCGATACCGAACGTGGCAGCTTCGATCATCGCGATGTCGTTGGCTCCGTCGCCCATCGCCATGCAGACGGTATCGACGCCGAGCCGTGAAGATTCCGCGGCCAGTGTCTTCGCCTTGGTCGAACTGTCGCTGATCGGACCGTCCAACTCGCCGGTAAGCTTGCCCGCAGCGATGCCTAGCAGGTTGCCCACCACCCGTTCGAAGCCAAGTTCCTCCGCCACCGGATCGGCAAAGGCGTGGAAGCCCCCGGTGACTAGCACGGTATAACAACCCCGGCTCTTGAGCGTGGCCACGAGTGTTTTCGCGCCCGCCATCGGATGGATGCGTTCGGCCAAGCACTGCGCGATGGCGCCTTCATCCAGGCCCCTCAGCAGTGCCACGCGTTCACGCAAAGCCGAGGGAAAATCGAGTTCGCCCCGCATTGCCCGCTCGGTGATCGCGGCGATCTGGGGTTTGATCCCGGCATAATCGGCCAGTTCGTCGATACATTCCTGGCCGATCATGGTCGAATCCATGTCGCTGACGAACAGCCGCGGAACTGCGATCAAACGGTCGGAAACAAGCAGGTCGCACGGCGCGAAATGGTTGGCGAGGATTGCCCGCACGGCGGAGGCATCGCCATCGGGCATCAACAGCTCGACCGCCGCTTCGCCGCTTAATACCGGCTCGGCCATCGCCACCGGCCAGCCGCGCGTAGCAAGCTCGGCGCGCGCGGCGTCGAGTTTTTCCGCAAGCGTGACGCTGTCTGCTAGCAGCCTTGCGATGAGCACGTCACAATCCTCCCCAGGCGCTCCTGTACGGCCGCCGCTGGCGCTCATCGCAGGGCCAACCGCGAGCGGCAAGAGCGATCTGGCTGTGCAACCGGCGTTGGCGAGCGATGCGCTGGGTCGGCAAGCGGTGGTTATCAACGCCGACAGCGCGCAGGTCTACCGCGATCTCCGCGTGCTGAGCGCGCGACCATCGCCCGAGGACATGCGTGGCGTGGATCACCGCCTGTTCGGCAGGTGGGACGGCGCTTTGGCCTGCTCGGCGGCGGACTGGGCAGCGGCGGCTCGTTGCGAGATCGAGGCCGCCCATGCGCTGGGGAAGCTACCTGTTCTGGTTGGCGGCACCGGCCTTTATATCCGCACCCTGCTCGACGGGATCGCGCCGGTCCCTGCGATCGATCCAGCAGTGCGCGAAATTGTGCGCGCCCTTCCCCAAGAGCGCCGCGTTGTCGCCCTGCGATCGGAAGACCCTTCGGCTGCGGAGCGGATCGCGCCCGGAGACAGCACCCGCACCGCGCGCGCGCTTGAGGTGGTACGTTCGACCGGACAAACCTTAGCTGACTGGCAGCGCAACATCAGTGGCGGGATCGGACACGCGGTGGACCTGCGCGCGGTCATCCTGTTGCCCGAGCGTTCCGAACTGTACCGACGCTGCGACCTGCGCTTCGCCGCAATGCTCCAAAGCGGCGCGGTCGAGGAAGTCGACGCACTCCTCGCCCAAAAGCTCGATCCCGAGCTGCCGGTGATGCGCGCTATTGGGGTGCGCCAGATCGCGGCGCTGCTTTCCGGCGAGTATTTGCGCTGCACAGTGCTGGCAGAGGGGCAACAGGCAACGCGCAATTACGCCAAGCGCCAGTACACTTGGTTTCGTAACCAGCCTCCCCCAGGATGGACCCGCATAGAGGAGGATAATTACGATGCACGGGCCTTATTCGCATCATTATTACAAGATTAGCGCTTGACATGCCATAATCTGTCTCATAGATGCGCCGCCCTAGGCTTGCTGCGGCAGACCACCATGTTTTGGAGAGGCGGCCCGGCGCAGACAACTGCGTCGGGCTCGTTTCTTGTTAGAAGGACGAAAACAGTGCCTGGCGAGAAATCCGGCGCCGAAATACTGATCGAAGGCCTGGTCGCGCAGGGTGTCGAATTCGTGTTCGGCTATCCCGGCGGCGCAGTGCTGCCGATCTACGATGCGCTGTTCTCCGACGAGCGCATCCGCCACATCCTCGTCCGGCATGAGGCCGGCGCGGCCCATGCCGCCGAAGGCTATGCTCGCTCGACCGGCAAGCCAGGCGTGGTGCTGGTCACCTCCGGGCCCGGCGCGACCAACGCGGTCACAGGGATCGCCGATGCGTTCATGGATTCGATCCCGCTCGTGGTCATCACCGGCCAGGTCGCAACCGGGTTGATCGGATCGGACGCGTTCCAGGAATGCGATACAGTCGGAATCACCCGCCACTGCACCAAGCACAACTATCTGGTCAAAGACCCGGCCGATCTTGCCGCGACGATCGAGGAAGCCTTTCTGATCGCCACCACCGGACGTCCAGGCCCGGTGGTGGTCGATATCCCCAAGGACGTCCAGGTCGCCAGCGCCACGTGGGCCAAGCGCCCGACCCAGCGCCGCGTGCGCTATGACCCCCAGACTGAAGCCCCGCACAGCGACGTCGCGACCGCCGCCGCGTTGCTCGCCGCTGCGCAAAGCCCGGTGCTGTACACTGGTGGCGGGGTGATCAACTCCGGTCCTGAAGCGACGCGTCTGTTGCGCGAATTGCAAGCAATCAGCGGCGCTCCGGTGACCTCGACGCTGATGGGGCTGGGCGCGTTCCCTGCCGACGATGCAGCGTGGCTCGGGATGCTGGGGATGCACGGCACGTTCGAAGCCAACATGGCGATGAACCGCGCCGACCTGATCGTCTGCATCGGCGCGCGGTTCGACGACCGGGTGACCGGGCGGCTCGATGCGTTCGCGCCGAACAGCCGCAAGATCCACATCGATATCGACCGTTCTTCCATAAACAAGACCGTGCCGGTGGATCTGCCGCTAATCGGCGATTGCGCGACGGTGCTTGCCCAATTGCTCGAGGCATGGCGCGCGGGCGGCTACGAGCGGGCCGAGCTTGGCGAATGGACCGCGCGGATCAACGGCTGGCGCGCGCGCGATAGCTTGTCCTACCCCGCGTCGCAGACCGCGATCATGCCGCAACTGGCGGTGCAGCGGCTTTACGAGCTGACCAAACACCGCGACCCGATCGTCAGCACCGAGGTCGGCCAGCACCAGATGTGGGCGGCTCAGCACTTCCACTTCTTCGGTCCCAACAAGTGGCTGACCAGCGGCGGGCTGGGCACGATGGGTTATGGCCTGCCCGCGGCGATCGGCGCGCAGCTCGGTAACCCCGATGCGCTGGTGATCGACGTGGCCGGCGAAGCGTCGATCCAGATGAACATCCAGGAGCTGGGCACCGCCAGCCAATATCGCCTGCCGGTCAAGGTGTTCATCCTCAACAACGAATATATGGGCATGGTCCGCCAGTGGCAGGAGCTGACTTACGAGAGCCGCTATTCGAACAGCTATTCCGACAGCCTGCCCGATTTCGTCAAGCTGGCCGAAGCTTACGGGTGGAAAGGCATCCGCATCGAGCACGAGGCCGATCTCGATGCCGGTATCCAGGCGATGATCGACCATGACGGCCCGGTGATAGTCGATTGCTTGGTCGACAAGACCGCCAACTGCTATCCGATGATCCCCAGCGGGGCGGCGCACACCGACATGATCCTCCACGGCGACACCGTGGCCGGGACGATGGACGACGAAGCGAAGGCGCTGGTTTGATGAAAATCCGTGAACTTGAATCCGAACGCCACGTCCTCACCATCACGGTCGACAACGAGGCCGGGATCCTCGCCAAGATCGCGGGGCTGTTCACCGCGCGCGGCTATAACATCGACAGCCTGACCGTGGCCGACATCAGCGAGAACCACGCGCTCAGCCGGATCACGATCGTGACCCACGGCCCGCCCGCGGTGATCGACCAGATCCGCGCGCAGCTCGAACGGCTGGTGCCGGTGCACAAGGTGGTCGATCTGACCGAGCTGGGTGCGCACGTCGAGCGCGAGCTGGCGCTGGTCAAAGTTTCGGGCAAGGGCGAGCACCGGGTCGAGGCGCTGCGCCTGGCCGAAGTGTTCCGCGCGCGCCCGGTCGATACCACCACCGAAAGCTTCATCTTCGAACTGACCGGCGCACCCGACAAGATCGACAGCTTCATCGCGCTGATGCGCGAATTGGGGCTGGTCGAGGTCGGGCGGACCGGGATCGTCGGGATGATGCGCGGCGCGGCGGGGACCTAGTTCGACACCAAACACCAACCCCGTCATCCCGGGCTTGACCCGGGATCCCGCTTCCTTCCTATCGCGCGAAGAAAAGCGGGACCCCGGCCTTCGCCGGGGTGACGGCTACTTAAATGACGGGGAATTTGAACGTGAAAGTCTACTACGACGCCGACGCCGATCTCAATCTGATTACCGGCAAGACCATCGCAATCGTCGGCTATGGCAGCCAGGGCCACGCCCACGCCCAGAACCTGCGTGACAGCGGCGTGAAAGAAGTAGCCATCGCGCTGCGGCCGGGCTCGGCCACCGCCAAGAAGGCGCAAGATGCCGGGTTCAAGGTGATGAGCAACAAGGAAGCCGCCCAGTGGGCCGACATCCTGATGATCCTCGCCCCCGACGAGCACCAGGCCGCGATCTGGACCGACGATCTGGCGGGCAACATGAAGCCCGGCGCCGCGCTCGCGTTTGCCCACGGGCTCAACGTCCACTTCGGGCTGATCGAACCGCCCAAGGACATCGACGTGATCATGATCGCACCGAAGGGTCCGGGCCACACTGTGCGCAGCGAATACGTCAAGGGTGGCGGCGTGCCGTGCCTGATCGCGATCCACCAGGACGCTACGGGCAACGCCCATGACGTTGCGCTGTCCTATGCCAGTGGCGTCGGGGGCGGACGCAGCGGGATCATCGAGACCAACTTCAAGGAAGAGTGCGAGACCGATCTGTTCGGCGAGCAGGCGGTGCTGTGCGGCGGGATCACCCACTTGATCCAGGCCGGGTTCGAAACGCTGGTCGAAGCCGGATACGCTCCCGAAATGGCCTATTTCGAATGCCTCCACGAAACCAAGCTGATCGTCGACCTGCTTTACGAAGGCGGGATCGCCAACATGCGCTATTCGATCAGCAACACCGCCGAATATGGCGACATCACCAGCGGCCCGCGGATAATCACTGCCGAGACCAAGGCCGAGATGAAGCGCATTCTGGCGGACATCACTTCCGGCCGGTTCGTGAAGAATTTCGTCCTCGACAACCGCGCCGGCCAGCCAGAATTGAAAGCCGCGCGCAAGGCCGCCGAAGCGCACCCGATCGAGAAGACCGGAGCGCAGCTGCGCGCGATGATGCCGTGGATCGGCGCAAACGCCCTGGTCGACAAAGCGAAGAATTGAGTGGAATGGACGCACGAGCGGGATATGATCTTGTCATGCGTCACTTTCCCTATGCCTTCGCCGCCCTCGCGCTTGCCGGGTGCAACCAAGCTGCTCCCGGCAAACCGACCACCACGCCATCGGCCCCGGCGACCGTCGCCATCACCAACGCCACGGTCGAGCCGGTGCCAAGCGGTGTGCCGGTGAGCCCTTCCGCTGCCGCGCAATCCGATTGTGGCGCGGGCAAAGCGGCGAAATTCTTAGGAAAGGCTGCCACGCCTCAGGTTCGGGCCCAGGTCGCCAGAACTGTCGGTCACCTCCGCATCCGCTGGATCGGTCCAGATGACGTGGTGACAATGGATTACAGCGAGGGGCGCTTGAACGCAGAGCTCGATGATGGCGGCAAGATCAAAGGCTTCCGCTGCGGTTGAATTGCGGCACTCACCGCATCAGCGCAAAACACGCACGCAGTTCGCCGACAAACAACCCAGGCTGTTCCCACGCCGCAAAATGCCCGCCCTTGGGCAGGTCGTTCCAGTAGACGAGGTTTGTGTA
>JANMQW010000252.1:0-1966 GCA_031370725.1 Novosphingobium sp. | reverse complement strand
GTGGTGAAAAGCCACGGCAGCGCCACTGCGGCAGGCGTGGCCAACGCGGTCGCGGTCGCCGCGCGGCTGCTCGAGGAAAACCTGACCGACCGGATCCACGCCGATCTGTCGCGGGTTGGGGCGGAGGCAATCAGGAGTTCGGGCCGCAAGTCGGATCGTTCGCGCGGCGCGGAGCCTGCGGTTGCGCCCGCGGGTGAAGCGGCATGACGCTGCGTTCGGTCATTCGCGGCTCCGGCTCGGCGCTTCCCAAGCGCGCGGTGCCCAACGCCGAGATGGCGGTGATGGTCGATACCACCGACGAGTGGATCGTCGAGCGCACCGGCATCCGCAACCGCTATATCGCGGGCGAGGGTGAGACCACCGCGACGCTGGCCACCGAAGCTGCGCGCAAGGCGCTCGAGGCGGCGGGGATCGATGCGGCGGACGTGGGCCTGATCGTGCTCGCCACCGCCACCCCCGACCAGACCTTCCCCGCGACCGCCACGCAGGTCCAGCACGCGCTGGGCTGCAACGGCGGGATCGCGTTCGATGTTGCGGCGGTGTGCTCGGGCTTCCTTTATGCGCTGGCCGTGGCCGACAGCATGCTCAAGACCGGCATGGCCAAGACCGCGCTGGTGATCGGCGCAGAGACCTTCAGCCGGATCCTTGACTGGGACGACCGCACGACCTGCGTGCTGTTCGGCGATGGCGCCGGCGCGATGGTGCTGCAGGCGCAGGATGTCGATCCGGGCGACCCCATGGCCCCCGGGATCATCGCCACCCGGCTCCATGCCGATGGCAAGCACAACGAACTGCTTTATGTCGATGGCGGGCCCTCGACCACCGGGACGGTCGGCAAGCTGCGGATGCGCGGCAAGGAAGTGTTCCGCCACGCGGTGACCAACCTGGCCGATGTGCTGCGTGAGACGCTCGTCGAGGCGGGCGTTGAGGCTGACGAAATCGACTGGGTCGTGCCGCACCAGGCCAACGCCCGGATCCTCGACGCCACCGCGCGCAAGCTTGGCCTGCCTGCGGAAAAGGTGATCGTCACGGTCGATCGGCACGCCAATACCTCGGCGGCATCGGTCCCGCTGGCCTATGATACTGCGGTTCGCGATGGTCGGATCAAGCCCGGCGATCTCGTCATGTTCGAGGCAATGGGCGGCGGATTCACCTGGGGCGCCAGCCTCGCGCGGGTGTGAATCGCAGCATCGCGTCCCGCTGCGGGACTAACTTGTGTGCTTTCAAGCAATAACCGTGTCACGCCAAGACGTTGGATTGCCATCGGTACAAATTTTGTTATGCTCCGACTCGCAGCTTACGGGGTCGCTGGCATTTGGGGGAGACGGCAGAGATGCGGTCCATCGGAACATTGACTCGCGCCGATCTGGCCGAGGCGCTCAACCGCCGTGTCGGCCTGTCGCGCGCCGATGCGCTCGAGATGGTCGAGGCTATCCTGCGCCACATGTGCGAGGCCTTGTCGCACGGTGAAAACGTGAAGGTATCGGGCTTCGGCACGTTTATCCTGCGCGACAAGGCGCAGCGCGTCGGGCGCAATCCCAAGACCGGGGTCGAAGTCCCGATCACCCCGCGCCGGGTCCTCACCTTCCGCGCCAGCCAGATGCTCAAGGATCGCATCTGCGCCTCTGGATGAGCGAACAGACACCCTTCAGCTTTGCCGACGGCAAGGACCCCGAAGCCTTCCGCACGATCGGTGAGGTGGCCCAGGTGTTGGGAGTCAAGCAGCACGTCCTGCGCTATTGGGAAGAACAGTTCCCGATGCTCAAGCCGCTGACGCGCGCGGGCGGGCGGCGTTATTATAGGCCGAGTGACGTGGCGCTGATCGCGGAGATCGACCGGCTGTTGCACCACGAGGGGTTCACGATCCGCGGGGCGCGGCAGGCGCTGAGCGGGAAGGGGGCGAAGGTTGCTCCGGTGAACGTTGATGAGCGACCGGGCGAAGCGGCTGAGCGACCGGCCGACAAGG
>JANMQW010000251.1:0-7239 GCA_031370725.1 Novosphingobium sp. | reverse complement strand
GTCGAGCGACTGGCGATTGTAATCGACCACCCACCAGCAGTTGCGGATATCGTGTTTGTAGCCTTCGATCAGGCATTCATAGATATTGCCCTCATCCAGTTCGGCATCGCCCATCAGCGAAATCATCCGCCCGGCATCCGCCGCGGCGAGTTGGCCATGGGCAATCAGATAATCCTGCACCAGGCTGGAAAAAGCAGTAATCGCGACACCCAGCCCGACCGAGCCAGTGGAGAAATCGACGGGGATCGTGTCCTTGGTCCGCGACGGATAGCTTTGCACGCCGCCCAGCGCGCGGAACCGCTGCAACTGATCGAGCGACTGGTTGCCCAGCAGGTAGTGGATCGCATGCAGCACCGGCCCGGCATGGGGTTTGACCGCGACCTTGTCCTGCGGACGGAGCGCGTGAAAATAGAGCGCCGACATGATTGCGGTCATCGAAGCGCAGCTCGCCTGATGCCCGCCAACTTTGAGTCCGTCGCGCTTTTCGCGGAGATGGTTGGCGTGGTGGACGGTCCACGACGACAGCCAGCGCAGCCGCGCGTCGATGGCTTCCAGCGCCGCCACGGTTTCGCTGCGCGTTTCAGCGATGGTGGTGGACATGGGAACGCTCCGAAATTTCCGTCACCACATCTAGCTGCATCGGAAAAATGTGTCCTTGCGCAATACGCCGCCAAGGGGCAGGAATTTAGCAGATTCTGCCAATATTTTCACAGATGGATAGCAAAATGCCAACATTTGCGGCCGATGTGCTCGATCGAAAAATCCTCGATCGCCTTCAGAACAATGGGCGGATGACCAACCAGGAGCTGGCCGACGAAATCGGCCTTTCGCCCAGCCCTTGCCTGCGCCGGGTGCGCCAGCTCGAGGCGAGCGGCGTGATTTCGCGCTACGTTGCTTTGGTCGATCCTGAAGCGATCGGGTTGTCGGTCACGGCCTTTGTCCGGGTGCGGCTCGACCAGCAAGACGATCTGCACCTCGCCGCCTTCGAGACGGCGGTCGGAGACTTCCCCGAAGTGATGGAATGCTACCTTATGACCGGGGAGGCCGATTACCAGTTGCGCGTTCTGGTCGGTTCGCTCGGCCAGTTCGAAGATTTTCTTCGGCGTCGGCTTACGCGCGTAAAAGGCGTCGCGAATGTTACGACCAGTTTCGCCCTGCGACCGGTTATCTACAAGACGGCGCTGCCAGCGCCCCAGCGCTGAAAACCCAAATCAAAACAACAAAAAGTCCGACCAGCACGAAGGAAGACCAGCGCGGAATAGGCTTGTCATTTCAGGTGACTGCGGCGCGTTCGTGATATTCGGGCTTGTCCCAGGTTCGGGTCAGGCAGATGTCGCGCAGCCGTTCGACCGCCTCGAAAACGTCGCCATAGCGCAGGTAGAGCGGGGTCAGGCCGAAGCGCAGGATATCGGGGGCGCGGAAGTCGCCGATCACGTCGCGTTCCTTCAGGGTCTGGATGATCTCGTAGCCATTGGGGTGCGCGAAAGAGATCTGGCTGCCACGCAGTGCAGGATCGCGGGGGCTGACCAGCCCGAAGCCGAACTCGGCGCAGCGCAGATCCATCCGCTCGATGAACAGCTGTCCAAGCCCGATGGACTTGCGGCGCAGTTCGGCCATGTCTGCGCGTGCCATCAGGTCGATGCCGCATTCGAGCGCGGCAAGCCCCAGCACCTGAGGGGTGCCGCACAGGAAACGGGTAATGCCGTCGGCCGGACGATACTCCTCTTCGAAGGCGAACGGGCTGGCATGACCGAACCAGCCCGATAGCACTGGGGTCGCCGTCTGGTGGCGTGCGGCGACGAAGATGAAGGCTGGCGCGCCGGGGCCGCCATTGAGGAACTTGTAGCCACAGCCGACCGCAAAATCGGCATTGGCCGCGTTCAAATCGACCGGAATCGCGCCCGCACTGTGGCTGAGGTCCCAAATCACCAATATGCCCTTGGCATGCGCGCGGCGCGTCACTTCGGCCATGTCGCGCACCCGCCCGGACTTGTAGTGAACCTGGGTCAGCAGCAGCACTGCGACGTCGTCGTCGAGGCGATCGAGCACGGCGTCCGGATCGACCGTGACCGTCGTTAGCCGGCCGCCGCTGAACGCCTCGATCCCCTGCATCATGTAGATGTCGGTGGGAAAATTGGTGCTTTCGGACAGGATTACCGAGCGGTCCGGGCGTAGCGAAATCGCGGCGGTGAGCGCCTTGAAGACGTTGAGCGAGGTCGAATCCGCAACAATGATTTCGCCCGGCTGCGCGCCCAGAATCGCAGCGATCTTGTCGCCGATCCGCTGCGGGGCGGTCAACCAGTCGGCGCCCAGCCACGACGTGATCAGCCCTTCGCCCCATTGGTTTGACACCACATCGGCAAGACGTGCCCCGGCCGCGCGCGGGGCCGCTCCGAGCGAATTGCCGTCGAGATAAATCAGCCCTTCGCGCAGTTGGAACTCGTCACGAAAGCCGCGCAGCGGATCGCGTGCATCGAGCTCCGCAATTTCAGCGTGCTCGGGGGTCATCTCGCTATCTCCCGCAGGATGGCGCGGACCGGGCTGGCATCGGCCTGGGCGAGCTTCAGCGGCAGCGCGATCAGTTCGTATTCACCCGGCGGCACGTCATCGAGGACAAGTCCCTCGAGGATGCGCATGTCGCCGAGCTGGATTTCACGATGCGCGTCCATCGTTTTCGATTGCTCGGGGTCGAGCGAGGCCGCATCGGTTCCGATCAGCCGCACGCCGCTTTCGCGCAGCCGCGCGATCACCGCGGGTGCGATCGCGGTGAAATCCGAATCCCATCGATTGGCGGGGAAGCGATCATAAGTGCGAAACAACACGCGCTTGAAGCCGTCTAAAGCTGGCCAATCGATATCGCCGGGCTCTACCCGTTTAGCGGCATGCCTGACGTCGATGACGAAGCAACGCCCAAGATAAACGTCGATATCGCAGTCGGCACTAGATGCGCCCTGTGGGTCGTAATGCAACGGCGCATCGGCGTGAGTCCCGGCGTGGAGCGGCGTATCGATCGCGCCGACATTGACTGGGCACAGATCGTCGATCTCGGCGTTGCGCCGCAACGTCAGAGGCGGCTCACCCGGCCACATTGGCATGCCTGGACGCAGGGTCTGCGAAATGTCCCAGAATCTCATTTGGCTGGTCCTGTCCCTGGATCAGAATAGTTCGGGCCTGCCTTTGCCGCGACAAACCTCATCCGCAACTACCAAAGTTCCAGAAATAGTCCGCCCGCGGCTCGGCAGGACCGCTTTTCGCTCGTTGCGTCAGGCCCGGGCAGTATGTGCGGTGAGCAGCATCGCGATCCCTGCTTTGGTCTCGCAGCGCCGCCCCGGATGCTTGGTGAGCGCCGCATCGGCATACTGTGCCACCGCGCGATCCGCGCCTACGACCTTGACCATGATAGTCCTCTGGTGTGACGACCCTTTGCTGTGGCAACGTCGGCTGAACACGGTGCATGGCATGCTCCGGCTGAGACGGAGCCTGCAATGAACGATCATCCCCTGTTCTACAATTCCACCGATCTTGCCGGACGCGTCGCGCTTGTCACCGGGGCATCGTCCGGGTTCGGCGAACGTTTCGCGCGCGTGCTCGCGGCCAATGGCGCCAGGGTCGTGTTGTGCGCCCGGCGCAAGGACCGCCTCGACGCGCTCGCCGCCGAGATTGGCCCGAATGCGCTTGCGGTCGCAATGGACGCAACCGACGCGGCCAGCCTGACCGCAGCGGTCGATGCCGCAGAGACTGCATTCGGCACGGTCGATATCCTGGTCAACAACGCCGGCATCCCCGATGCCCAGCGCGCCCACAAGATGAGCCTCGAACTGGTCGACCGGGTGATCGGGGTGAACTTTCGCGCGCCATGGCTGCTCGCCACCGACGTTGCCCGCCGCCTGATTGCGGCGAAATTGCCTGGGCGAATCGTCAACATCAGCTCGACTGCGCACTATGGCTACAGCGGTGGCGGGGCGGCGCTTTATGCGGTGACCAAGACTGCGATCGCGCGGATGACCGAGACCCTTGCCGTCGAGTGGGCGGCTTACAACATCAACGTCAATGCGATCGCACCGGGCATGTTCGTCACCGAAATGACCGACGGGATGTTCGAACGGATCGGCCCGCAGGACCAGAATGTGGCGCGCAAACGGATCCCTGGGCCGGAGTTGCTCGATTCGACGTTGCTGTATCTGGTAGGTCCGGCGTCTGAAGCCGTCACCGGCGCGGTGATCCGGGTCGATGACGGGCAAGCCGCAAGGGTTACACCGCGCTAAAGACAATTCACATGAGAGGCGATCTCCAGACGAACGGGGTCCTGACCGGCTTCCGCGTTCAGATTTAACGGCCCTCAAGCCGTTTGAGCAGGCGGACGAAGCGGTTGCCGGTGCGCCGAGTCAACCTTACACACGCTATCGCGGCTCTGCCGATCGAGCCGCAGGCGGCAGTAAGGAAACCAAGCGATGGAACCACTGCTGGATGGCTCATCCGGATCATGCCCGCGCGCGCGCCATAGGGGCGCAAATTCATGACCCGCCGCTTCGTCGATCTATCGATCTTTCTCGAAAACGACGTCATTACCGATCCGCCGTTCATGCGGCCAAAGATCAAGTATTTGAAGCACCGCGAGACGATGCCGGAGATGGGGCATTTCTTCCCCGGCGTGTCGGCCGAACAGGTTGCGGGCGGTGAGGGGTTTGCCGCTGCCGAAACCGTTGAGCTCTCGACCCACAACGGCACGCATCTTGACGCGCCGTGGCATTTCCACCCGACCATGGACGGGGGAAAGCCCGCCATGACGATAGACGAAGTGCCGCTCGACTGGTGCTTCCGACCAGGCGTCAAGCTCGATTTCCGGCACTTGCCCGACGGCCATGTCGTAACGGCAGCCGAAGTGGAGGCCGAACTGACGCGCGTTGGACACACGCTCCAGCCGCTCGACATCGTGCTCGTCAATACGGCAGCGGGAATGGCGGTCGGCAATCCGGAGTTCGTCGATATCGGCTGCGGGATGGGTTATGAAGCGACCATGTACCTCACCACGCGCGGGGTGCGCGTAACCGGGACCGACGCCTGGAGCTGGGACGCTCCGTTCAGCCACACCGCCAGGAAGGTGGTGGAAACGGGCGACACGTCGCTGATCTGGGAGGGGCATAAGGCCGGGCGCGACATCGGCTATTGTCACCTGGAAAAGCTGCACAATCTTGAAGCATTGCCGCCCAATGGCTTCACCGTTTGCTGCTTTCCCCACAAGATAAAAGGCGCTTCCGCGGGGTGGACCCGCGCCGTTGCGATCATCGAGGAGTAACCTGGCTGTGACGGTCCCAAGACAACCTCCAGCTCCGCGCCCTCAGTATCTGACACCTCCCGACCAAGGCCTACAAGTTGTCTCTGCCTGTCAGTGAGGCAGGTCCGCTTTCGAGGCGGACGCGCTGCGAACGCGGCGCAGCAGCAGGGCGAGAGGGATGGCGGCCAGGCTCAGCCACATCATCAGGTAAAAGTTGTCGATATAGGCGATCATCGCCGCCTGCCGGTTCACTTGCGCATCGACCATGCTCATAGCGGTTGTGCCGAGATTCTGGAACCGGTCGATCGTGGAGAAATCGACCAGATCGGTAACCGAAGCGGTCACATGCGCGGACAGGTCCGAATGGCTTTGCTGCAGGTTGCGCCCCAGCAGCGCGGTGGTGACCGAAATGCCAACCGACGCACCGAGCGACCTGAACAGATTGAGCAGGCTCGAGCCTTCGGTGCGCAAGGCCGGCGGCAGCGTGGCAAAGGCGACGGAGTTGAGGGGGATAAAGCACAAGCCCATGCCCATGCCCTGGATGAACCCGGAAATGACGACGTAGGAGGAGCTCATTTCAAGCGACCAACCCGACATCTGCCAGAATGACAGCATGGCCAGCAGGAACCCCGTCATCACCATTTTGCGCGGGTCGAACCCCATGCGCAGCAGGATACTCGACAGTTGCATGCTGATCAGCGTGCCGACCCCGCGCGGCATCAGCGCCCATCCGGTATCGATCACCGAATAACCGAACAGCCGCTGCAACATCGGCGGCAACAGGGCCATCGTTGCGAACATTATAATGCCCAAGGCAATCATGAAGAACAGCGCGATCACGAAGTTACGGTTGGCAAACAGCCCAGGGTTGAACAACGTCGGCTGGGTGGTGGTGGTAAAGTGGATCGCGCCAACCCACACAGCGCTGGCCAACGCCGCGGCATAAATCCAGATTTCCAATGAATCGAACCAGTCGACGTGGTTGCCGCGATCGAGCATGAGTTGCAGGGAGGTGATCGCGATCGCGATCATCGCAAATCCGAACACATCGAACCGGCGGCGCTTGACCGCGCGTGATGGCAGGCCGGTAATCAATATGAACAGCGCGACCGCGCCAAGCGGCAGGTTGACATAGAACACCCATCGCCAGTTCCAGTTTTCGGTCAGGGTCCCGCCGATGATCGGCCCCAGAATTGGTCCGATCATGATCCCCATCCCCCAGATCGCCATCATCTGCGATTGGCGCGAAGGCTTGCTGATATCGAGCATGGCGGACTGGCTGAGCGGCGCAATAAATGCGCCCGCAGCGCCCTGCAGCGCCCGGAAAAGGACCATTTCGGTAATGTTCTGCGCCATCCCGCACAGCATCGAGGCGACCACGAACGCGCCGGTGGAAAAGATGAACAGGCGGCGCGATCCGACACGGTCGGCCAGCCAGCCAGTCATCGGCATCGCCACCGCGCTGGCCACGATATAGCTGGTCAGGACCCAGCTGATCTCGTCGGGGGTCGCCCCGAGCGAGGCCTGCATATGCGGGATAGCGACGTTGGCGATCGTAGTGTCGAGGATCTGCAGCAGCGACGCCATCATGATCCCGAACACGACGAAAATCGTATTGCGCGTCGGCAGCGCCGCCACGTCTGTGATCGCATTGACAGCAGCGTCGGCTGCTGGCGGAGTGACTGAGCCTTCCGATGCCACGCTGGCCATGTTCGGCTAGTGCTTGCGACCGTCGGTGAACACGGTGACGTGGCTGGAAATCCCGGCGATGAGCTGGCGCGGGCTGGTCTGGTCGATCGCGATCCGCACCGGCACCCGCTGCGTGACCTTGACCCAGTTGCCGGTCGCATTCTGGGCCGGCAACACCGAAAACTCGCTGCCCGTGCCTGCGCCGATCGAGGCGACGTGGCCCTTGAGCTCAAGATCGGGATAGGCGTCGAATTCGATCCGCGCAGGCTGGCCGA
>JANMQW010000225.1:0-4751 GCA_031370725.1 Novosphingobium sp. | reverse complement strand
TTCAAGGGATCGGGCTTCGGCCTGTTCGATCGCATCGCCAGCGAAGGCGGTGTGGTCCGCGCGATCCCGGCGCCCGGCGCGGGCAAGCTCAGCCGCAAGTTCTTCGACGAGATGAACGAGTGGGCGCGCGGCGAAGGCCATGCGGGTCTGGGATATATCAACATCAAGGAAGGCGTCCCCGCCGGGCCGATCGCCAAGAACCACGGCGAGGCGCCGACGGCGGCGCTGGTCGCGGCGCTTGGGCTGGGGCCGGACGACGGGGTGTTCTTTGCCGCGGGCAAGGAAGCGCAGGCCGCCAAGCTGGCCGGTCTTGCCCGCACGCGGACCGCCGAAAGTCTCAAACTGATCGAAGAAGACGCTTTCCGGCTGTGCTGGATCGTCGATTTCCCGATGTTCGAATACGACGAAGAGGCCAAGAAAGTCGATTTCAGCCACAACCCGTTCTCGATGCCGCAGGGCGAACTGGAGGCGCTCGAGACCATGGATCCGCTCGATATCCTCGCGTGGCAGTACGACATCGTTTGCAACGGGGTGGAGCTGTCGTCGGGCGCGATCAGGAACCATCGGCCCGAGATCATGTACAAGGCATTCGAGATCGCCGGGTATTCGCGCGACCAGGTCGACGCCGATTTCGCGGGCATGATCAACGCGTTCAAGTTTGGCGCCCCGCCGCACGGCGGCTCGGCGCCCGGGGTCGACCGGATCGTCATGCTGCTCGCCGACGAGCCCAACATCCGCGAGGTGATCGTCTTCCCGATGACCCAGAAGGCCGAAGACCTGATGATGAACGCTCCTGCGCCGGTCAGCCCCAGGCAGTTGCGCGAGTTGCAGTTGCGGGTGGTGGAGCAGGTAAAGGGGTAGCAGGCGATGGCAGGGGTTCGGTCATGAACTGGGAAACCCTCGCGACGATCGCCTCGCTGGTTGCCGCGTTGGGGGTGCTTCCTTCGCTGCTCTATCTCGCCCGCCAAATTCGCCAGGCATCGAAGGCAACCACCGCCAGTTCGATGGATTAGTGGCTCGCGGACTACAACGCGCTTTCCCTCGAAATCGGTCGGGACGCAGAGTTCGCGCTGCTGCTGCGCCGCGGACTGCGTGACTTCGACGCGCTCGGCGGCACCGATCAGCTTCGGTTTCATGCGTGGATGGTGTCTCACCTGCTTAACGCGCAGAACCTGTTCGTGCAGGCTGGGCAGGGGACAATGCACCGGGATATCGCCGACCAGATACTCGCCTTCAATGCGGCTATGCTCAAGACTCCGGGAGGTTCGCGATGGTGGGAAACGGCCCGCTTCATCTGGCGGCCGGCCTTCGTCTCGCACCTCGACGCGCTGATATCCCGGGCCGCACCGATCAGCGATACGTGGCCGTTCTTCCTCGCCGAGTGCGCGCCCGACAATCCGGCGGCCCCAACCGCAATCGCCTGACGGATTCCCGTATTCCAGACTGTGAAACTGTGCTACACAGTTTTGCATGAAGAATGTCACGATCGCGCTCGATGACGAGACCCACCGCCAGGCCCGCATCCGCGCGGCAGAGCTGGGCACCTCGCTTTCGGCGCTCGTCAAGGACTACCTCTCGACGCTCGCCGCGGGCGATGCGCCGGTTGCTGGCGGAGTGCGCGAAATGGGAATGCCGTTCAAGCACGCCGAACCTGCGAAGGTCGGACCGCCGTGGTTCATCGACGGGGTGTGGAGCTACACCCGGGACGGCAAGCCCCGGCAGCCGGGCGCGTTGCGGCATCTTCCCGAACTGCCGGATGATTTCGACGAGTGGTCGCCTGAACTCGAGGAAGCCTTTCACGATCTTTACACCAAGCCGTGGAACGATGACGACTTCGATGCTCTCCCATGAAGCTCTTGCTAGACACCCACGTCATGTTCTGGTGGCTGCGCGATAGCCCAAGACTGGCCTCACGAACAAAAGCGCTGATTGCCGACAACAAAGCCGATTTGATGGTCAGCGTCGCCTCGTTCTGGGAGCTTTCGATCAAGGCGGGTCTTGGCAAGGCGCCGGAGAATGGATCGAAGCTCTATGCCGAAGCCAGCCGCGGCGGCTTGAGGATCGTGGATTTGTCCGAACATCACCTGGCGACACTAGAAGTTTTTCCATTCCTGGCCGAGCACAAGGATCCGTTCGATCGTCTGATTCTCGCCCAGGCAATAGCCGAAGATGCCATGCTGATTACCGGAGATCGCAAGATGCTCGGCTATGACGTGCGAGCGTTTCGCGCAGGCTGAGCTTCACGTCCCCCACTTGCCAGCACCTCTCCCGTTCACTAGGGCAAAAGCTGAAAATCCATCCCCCCACACACTCGCGAAGGGCATTTGCATGAGCGACACCGCGGAACGCGTTAAGAAGATCGTTGTCGAACACCTGGGCGTCGAGTCCGACAAGGTGACCGAAGATGCGAGCTTCATCGACGACCTTGGCGCAGACAGCCTCGACATCGTCGAACTGGTCATGGCTTTCGAAGAGGAATTCGGCGTCGAGATCCCCGACGATGCGGCTGAGAAAATCGGCACCGTCTCGGATGCGATCAAGTACATCGACGAGAACAAGGGCTGAAACCCCGATATCCCAATCCCCGCTTGCCCCAAGCCTGTCTGGGGGCGAGCGGGCGACTTTCGGCTGGCTGATGACAGTGGCCGCTCGGAATAGGCTTCGACAGGCTCAGCCCCACCGGGCTTGAGCCTGTTGTCTTGCTGGAGAAGCGCATGCGCCGTGTGGTCGTAACCGGATTGGGCCTCGTTACCCCGCTGGGTGCCGATGTCGAAACCACCTGGAAGAATCTGGTCGCCGGCAAGAGCGGGGCGGGACCGATCACCCGGTTTGATACCACCGGGCACAAGTGCACCATCGCCTGCGAGGTCAAGCCGGCCGACCACGAATACGGGTTCGATCCCAACAAGCGCGTCGATCACAAAGTTCAGCGCCAGGTCGATCCGTTCATCATCTACGGAATCGATGCCGCGGGCCAGGCGCTCGAGGACGCCGGACTTGAGGATATGGACCAGGCAACTAAGGAACGCACCGGCTGCTCGATCGGCTCGGGCATCGGCGGTTTGCCTGGGATCGAGAGCGAATCGCTGGTGCTGGCTGAAAAGGGCCCGGGCCGTGTTTCACCGCACTTCGTCCACGGCCGCCTGATCAATCTGATCAGCGGGCAGGTCTCGATCAAATACGGGCTGATGGGGCCGAACCACGCGGTGGTTACCGCCTGTTCGACCGGCGCGCACTCGATCGGCGATGCGGCGCAAATGATCCGCGACGACGACGCCGACATCATGCTGGCGGGCGGTGCCGAAGGCACTATCTGCCCGCTGGGCGTGGCAGGCTTCGCCCAGGCCCGCGCGCTCAACATGACCTTCAACGATCGCCCCGAACAAGCCAGCCGACCCTACGACAAGGGTCGCGACGGTTTCGTCATGGGCGAAGGCGCGGGCGTGGTGGTGCTCGAAGAGTACGAGCACGCCAAGGCCCGCGGCGCGAAGATTTACGCAGAAGTCGTCGGCTATGGCCTGTCGGGCGATGCCTACCACGTCACCGCCCCGCACCCCGAGGGCCGGGGTGCCGAACTGGCGATGCGGATGGCGCTCAAGAAGGCCGGGATGGAGCCGGGCGACATCGATTACGTCAACGCCCACGGCACCTCGACGATGGCCGACACGATCGAACTCGCCGCGGCCAAGCGCGTGCTCGGCGACGATCTCAGCGGGGCTTCGATGAGCAGCACCAAGTCGGCGATCGGCCACTTGCTGGGCGGCGCGGGGGCGGTCGAGGCGATCTTCTGCATCCTCGCGATCCGCGACCAGATCGTCCCGCCCACGCTCAACCTCGATGATCCCGACGAGGGCACCGAGGGCGTCGACCTGGTCCCGCACACCGCCAAGAAGCGCAAGGTGCGCGCTGCGCTCAACAACTCGTTCGGGTTCGGCGGGACCAACGCCAGTCTGATCGTCAAGGCGGTCGAGGACTAGACAATGATGCGCTTGCGGTGGAAGCGCGGGCTGCTCACCGCCGCGATCTTGCTAGTCCTGATCTGGGGTGGCGGGTTTCTTGGACGCTGGTATGGGTCGGGCCCGCTCGAGCGCGACACCCCTTTTGTAGTGCCTGACGGTTCGACTGTGACCAGCGTTGCGGCCAAGCTAGAGCGCGAACACGCCATCCGATCAGCCGATGCCTTCCTGACCCGCGCGAAGATCCTCGGCGGTTCGGCCCCGATCAAGGCGGGTGAATTCCTCCTCCCCGCGCACGCCAGCAATGCGACGATCCTCGATACGCTCCAGTCGGGCAAAGTCCTGCGCCGCCTGGTCGCGGTGCCCGAAGGGATGCCTGCGATCATGGTGTGGGACCGGCTGATGGCGCAGCCGCTGCTGACCGGCTCGATCCCGGTACCCGAGGATGGCACCTTGTTGCCCGATAGCTACGATTTCGAACGCGGCGAGCCGCGCGCCAAGGTGGTCGCGCGGATGCAGGCGGCGATGCGCAAGGTGCTCGCCGAAGCCTGGGCCAAGCGCGCGTCCAACCTGGTGGTGAAGACCCCGCGAGAAGCGCTGACGCTCGCTTCGATTGTCGAGAAGGAAACCGGCAAGGCCTCCGAACGGCGGATGGTCGCCGGGCTCTATTCGAACCGCCTGCGCACCGGGATGCTACTCCAGGCCGATCCGACGATCATCGATCCGATCACCCGCGGCAAACCCTTGGGGCGTCGCATCCGCCAGTCCGAGATCGCCGCGATCAACGATTACACC
>JANMQW010000217.1:0-2617 GCA_031370725.1 Novosphingobium sp. | reverse complement strand
TGGTGGCGACCGGCGCATGGCCGGTAGTGCCCCAGTTTCCCGGCTCGGAGCTGTGCATCACCTCGAACGAGGTGTTTCATCTGGATAAATTGCCCAAGCGGGTGGTGATCCAGGGCGCGGGTTATATCGCGATGGAATTCGCGGGCATTTTCAACGCGCTGGGCTGCATGGTCACGGTGGTCAACCGCAGCGATGCGATCCTGCGCGGCTACGACGAATCCTTGCGCGACCGGTTGCTCCAGATCACCATGGCGCGCGGTATCCAGTACCGTTTCAACTGCCCGATCGAAGCGGTTGAAAAGCACGGCAAGTGCTATTCGGTCAAGCTGGCGGGCCACGATCCGTTCGATGCCGACGCGGTGCTGATCGCCACCGGGCGGCGTCCCAACACCGCCGGTCTGGGGCTTGATAGCGCCGGGATCGAGCTGGGGGAGGGCGGGCAAATCCCGGTCAATGCGGCTAACAAAACGAGCTGCGCCAGCATCTATGCGGTCGGTGATGTGACCGACCGGGTCCAGCTGACCCCGGTGGCGATCCGCGAAGGCCAGGCGTTTGCCGACACCGTGTTCGGCGGAATTCCGCGCACGGTGGATTATACCTCGATCCCCAGCGCGGTGTTCAGCCAGCCGCCGCTCGCAGCGGTCGGGCTGACCGAGGGCGAGGCGCGGATGCAATACGGCAGCATCAAGGTATTTTCGTCGGACTTCCGCCCAATGAAGAACGTGTTCGCCGAACGCCACGAACGCGGGCTTTACAAGATGATCGTCGATGCCGCGACCGACAAGATCCTCGGCCTCCACATGATTGGGCCGGAGGCACCCGAAATCCTTCAGGCCGCCGCAATCGCGGTCAAAGCCGGGCTGACCAAGGCCGATTTCGACGATACGGTGGCGCTGCACCCCAGCATGGCGGAGGAGCTGGTTCTGATGCGGTGACGTGAGTTGCTGAATGCAACTCTTCGGCGTAGGCTCCCCTGAAAGAGGGACACCGCAATCATCAATCTGTCAGGCAAAACCGCGCTGGTTACCGGCGGAACCGACGGGATCGGCAGTCAGCTCATCCGTCAGCTCCGCGCCAAGGGCGCGATGGTCATCACCTCGGGCCGCAACGCCGAACGGATCGCAGCCACCCGCACCGACGGGTTCGAGGTGATCGAGGCCGATCTTGCCACGCTCAACGGGGTGGAGGCGCTGATCGCTGGACTGGACTCCCGCTCGATCGACATCCTGCTCAACAATGCCGGAGCGGAGGCCGATCACGACTTCCGCGATGGTCCGCCCGATCTGGCGGAGGCCGACGCCGCGATCTTCCTTAACCTCAACGCCCCGATCCACCTGATAACGCGGCTGATGCCGATTTTGCGCAGACGGCCCGAGGCGATGATCGTCAACGTAACCTCAGGGCTCGCCATCGCGCCGCGCGCCGGGGGGCCGGTGTATTGCGCGACCAAGGCGGGGCTGCGCAGCTACACCCAGGCGCTGCGCGCGCAGTTGGCGGGCACCGCAATAACCGTGATCGAGGCGCTGCCGCCGGTGGTCGAGACCAAAATGACGGCGGGGCGGGGTTCCAAAAAGATGCCCGCCGCCGAATGTGCGCGGCAGATCATTGCGGCGATGGAGCGCGGCGCGGCCGAAGCCAACGTCGGGATGGTCAAGCTGCTGCAGGTGGCAAACTCGCTGTCGCCCGCGCTGGCACGACGGATCATGCTGCGGTTCTGACCCACACGATTTAACCGCGCGATTAAACCGGGGTTGACGCTGCGGCATGGCGGTGGCTAGGCGCATGGTACGCCTTGATCCGGGAACCCGCATGTCCGCCAACATCGCCGAACTCGAACGCCGCCGCGCCGCCGCCCGTCTCGGCGGGGGTCAGAAGCGGATCGACGCGCAGCACGCCAAGGGCAAGCTGACCGCGCGCGAACGGCTAATGGTGCTGCTCGACGAGGGATCGTTCGAGGAGCTCGACATGTACGTCGAGCACAACGCCACCGAGTTCGGAATGGCCGACCAGATTTATCCCGGCGATGGCGTGGTCACCGGCAGCGGCACGATCAACGGGCGGCTGGTCTATGTGTTCAGCCAGGATTTCACCGTGTTCGGCGGATCGCTGTCGGAACGCCACGCACAGAAGATCTGCAAGGTGATGGACACCGCGCTGAAAGTCGGCGCGCCGATCATCGGCCTCAACGACAGCGGCGGCGCACGCATCCAGGAAGGCGTCGCCAGCCTCGGCGGCTATGCCGAAGTGTTCCAGCGCAACGTGCTGGCCAGCGGCGTCGTCCCCCAGCTCAGCCTGATCATGGGTCCGTGCGCGGGCGGTGCGGTTTACAGCCCCGCGATGACCGACTTCATCTTCATGGTGAAGGACAGCAGCTACATGTTCGTCACCGGGCCGGACGTGGTCAAGACCGTGACCAACGAGGTGGTGACCCAAGAGGAACTCGGCGGCGCGATCACCCACACCACCAAGACCAGCGTCGCCGACCTCGCGCTGGAAAACGACATCGAGGCGCTGCTGACCGCGCGCGAGTTCATCGATTACCTGCCCTCGTCGAACCGCGCCGAGGTGCCCGAGCGCCCGACCGCCGATCCGTTCGACCGGCTCGAGGAAAGCCTCG
>JANMQW010000210.1:0-1867 GCA_031370725.1 Novosphingobium sp. | reverse complement strand
AAAATCCTTCAAAAGTTGACGCGTCGTCCCACCTGCGCAGCGCCGGGAAGCCTCGTGGTAGCGGGCCGTCCTCGAGCGTTGCCAGGCTCGACTGCCGTTTCATGCTGCATTGCACAAGCAAAAAATTGGGCGTAGGATTTGTTTTGCGCAATCGCGTAACTTTTGCGCACCACCCGTGATCGCCCATCTGCCTGATCGTGGAACCCGCAGGAGCCCGCCGCATTGATGCGGGGTTGAGGCAAAAACGGCCTCGCACTATAGGACCGCGCCTCAGGCGTTACCGGCATGATTAATCGACTGCGCTCTATCTTTTCGGCGGATCCCGCCCCCTTCGAGGCTGCCTCCGCGGTGCCCGAGGGTCAACGCGTCTATGCCATTGGTGATATCCACGGGCGGCTCGACTTGTTCGAACAGCTGATTGCGGCAATCGACGCCAATGACGCCTCGCGTCCCGCAGCCGATACCACCGTGGTCCTGCTCGGCGATCTGGTCGATCGCGGGCCCGACAGCGCCGGGGTAATCGACGCCGCGATGGCGTGGGGCGAACGCCGCCGCGTGCGGCTGCTGGCGGGCAACCACGAAGAGATGTTCCTCGACAGTTTGGAACGCACCGAAGTGCTGCGCCACTTCCTGCGTTATGGCGGCAAGGAGACCGTGCTCAGCTATCCGATCGATCGGACCGATTATCGCGAGCTGTCGCTCGACGAATTGCAGGCGCGGATGCGCGATGCGGTGCCGCAGGCACACGTCGATTACTTGCGCGATGCTGAGGATGTGGTGGCGATCGGCGATTATCTGTTCGTCCACGCCGGTATCCGTCCCGGAGTGGCGCTCGAAGACCAGAACCCGGCGGACATGCGCTGGATTCGCGAGAGTTTTATTTCCGACACGCGCGATCACGGCTGCATCGTGGTTCACGGCCACACCATCACTGCCGCGGTGGAAGAGATGCCCAACCGCATCGGCATCGATACCGGGGCGTTCCAGTCGGGGCGGCTGACCGCGCTGGGGTTGGAGGGTAGCCAGCGCTGGTATCTGGTCGCGCGGGACGCTATCGCGCGCGCCGACGACGAAGCCGCCTAGCTATCGGGCGGCCAAGCCGCCCAAATTAAAGTCGGGGAATTCTCACGTGAAAATCTGCATGGTCGGGGCGGGATACGTCGGCCTCGTCTCGGGTGCCTGTTTCGCCGATTTCGGTCACGACGTGGTGTGCGTCGATACCGATCCATCCAAAATCGAGCGACTCCACGCCGGAGTAATGCCGATCTTTGAACCGGGGCTCGACGATCTGGTCAAGCGCAACGTCGCCGCCGGACAGCTGGCGTTCTCCACCTCGCTTGCCGAGGGCGTGGCCGGGGCCGACGCGGTGTTCATTGCGGTCGGTACCCCCAGCCGCCGCGGCGATGGCCATGCCGACCTGACGTATGTCTACGCCGCAGCGAAGGAAATCGCCGCTAGCCTGACCGGCGATGCGGTGGTCGTCACCAAGTCGACCGTCCCCGTCGGCACCGGCGACGAGGTTCAGCGGATCATCCAGGAGGCGGGCTGCGCGCACCGCGTCAGCGTCGTTTCCAACCCCGAGTTTCTGCGCGAAGGCGCCGCGATTGCCGACTTCAAGCGCCCCGACCGGATAGTGATCGGTGCCGAGGACGATTTCGGGCGGGAGACGATGCGCGAGGTTTACCGTCCGCTTTTCCTCAACCAGGCCCCGATCCTGTTCACCGGTCGGCGCACCAGCGAGCTGATCAAGTACGCCGCCAACGCGTTTCTGGCGACCAAGATCACTTTCATCAACGAGATCGCCGACTTGTGCGAGGCGGTCGGCGCGGATGTTCAGGACGTCTCGCGCGGGATCGGCCTTGATAAT
>JANMQW010000190.1:0-7020 GCA_031370725.1 Novosphingobium sp. | reverse complement strand
GGACCTGGCTGCTCGGCCATGAGTTGCGCAAGCTGGCGCTGCACCTGATCACGCGGGCGGATCGTATAGCGGATGTTGGGCCGATCGAACCCGGCGACGATCAGTCCTTCGTCGGGAATGCCGAGCTGGGCGAGGATATCGGCGCGGGTGTGCTCGTCGGCGGTCGCGGTGAGCGCGAGCCGGGGGATATCCCCGAACTGATCGAGCAGCGGGCGCAGCAGGCGATAATCGGGGCGAAAATCGTGGCCCCATTCGGACACGCAATGCGCCTCGTCGATCGCGAAAAGGCACAGTGGTGCGGTGCGCAGCAGCTCACGGAAATGCGCCTGGCTGGCGCGCTCGGGAGCGACGTAGAGCAGGTCAAGCTCGCCGCCTCGAAACCGCTCGATCGCCCCCGCGCGATAGTCTTCGCTGTCCGCAGAGGTCAGCGTGGCCGCGCGAATCCCGTTGGCGGTCGCTGCGCGTAACTGGTCGTGCATCAGCGCGATCAGCGGCGAGACCACCACGCAGGTCCCTGGCAACATCACCGCGGGCAATTGGTAGGTCAGTGATTTGCCCGCCCCGGTCGGCATCACCGCCAGCGTCGATTGCCCGGCAAGGACGCGATCCAGCACCGCCTCCTGCGACCCACGCAGCGCGGAAAAGCCGAACATGCGGTGCAACGTTTCGAGCGGCTCGGGCCGCGCAAGCAATGCGGATTCAGGATCGGGCGCGAAGGTCACCCGGTGGCCTATGGCAGATGGCGCGCGGCTAGCACAACGGACGAGCTATCTTAGTGCGCTAGCGCGTCGCGGTCGTCTTGATCCCTACCCCCGTAACGGGCGTCACCCGCCAGATCGCATGCCCGACATCGTCCGCGACCAGCAACGCGCCTTGGCGATCCATCGCCACGCCCACCGGGCGGCCCCGCGCATCGCCACTTTTGGCATCGATAAACCCGGTGACGAACGGCACCGGCTTGCCCGTGGGCCTGTCGCCCGCAAACGGCACGTAGACCACTTCATAGCCGTTATAAACGGTCCGGTCCCAGCTGCCATGCTCGCCGACGAAGGCCCCGCCCTGAAACGCCGCGGGCATCAGCGCGCCGCTCGAGAACGCCACACCCAACGCGGCGACGTGCGGTCCAAGTGCGTAATCGGGGGAGATCGCCTTGGCCACCATCTCGGGCCGCTGTGGGTGGACGCGGATGTCGATGTGCTGGCCATAATACGACCACGGCCAGCCATAGTGCCCGCCGTCCTTCACCGAAGTGAGGTAATCGGGGACCAGATTATTGCCGATCTCGTCGCGCTCGTTGACTACCGCATAGAGCGTGTTGGACCCAGGACGGAAGCTCAGTCCGTTGGGATTGCGCAGACCACTTGCAAACAATCGGTGCGCGCCGTTCGCGGGATCGACTTCCCAGATCGCAGCCCGATTGTGCTCGGCTTCCAGCCCGCCTTCGACAATGTTGCTGTTGGATCCGATCCCGACGTAGAGCTTAGAGCCATCGGGGCTGGCGACCAGATCCTTGGTCCAGTGGTGGTCGATCGGCCCGCCGGGGAGCGCGGTGACGATGCTGCCCGTGCCCACGCTGGTTGCGCCGGGGGTAAACGGATAGCGCCAGATCGCATTGGTTGCCGCGACGTACAGCGTGTTGCCGATGGTCGTGATCCCGAATGGCGAAGTCAGCTTGGCGACCAGCACGAAGGTCTGGTCAGCCACTCCGTCGCCGTTGGTATCGCGCAGCAGCAGCACGCGGTTGCCCGGCTTCACCGGAGAGTGTGCCTTGCCGATTACGATTTTGTAGACGATGTTCTTGGGGCGCAGCACGGGCTCGAACCCCGGGCCGCCGCTTTCCACTACCAGGACGTCGCCGTTCGCGAGCGGCAAGACCCGGCGCGGGGCGTGGAGGTTTCGGGCAAAAGCCTTAATCGCAAAGCCGCTGGGCACGTTTGGAGTCTCGTTCGCCTTGAAACCCACCGGGTTGGCGATGCCCATCGGCGGTAACAGATACTGCTGCGGCTCTGGCAGCCGCGGGTTCGCGCCGTACTGCTCCTCGGCTGGAAACTGCGGCTTTGAACACGCCGAGGAGAGCAGCGTAGCGCCGAGCGCCATTAGCAGGCGAGCGCGCTTCATGACCGTGCTCCACGCTGATGGACATAGGCCAGACGGTGGCCGAGAAAGCCCGTCACCACGAGCGCGATCACGCTCAGCACCGAAAGGGTCAGCCCCATTGGCACGATCCCGGTCCAGCCGTCGCGGCTGTGAACCAGGTTGTTGAACAGCCCCAGCGTAAGCAACGTTGCGCTGCCCGCAAAATGAAACCAGGCCGCGGTGGGCCGCGCGCCGCGTGGAGTGCGTAGCAGGTCGATCAGCCCGAATAAGGCGGCAACCGCGCCGAACAGCTCGCCGAACGCCAGCAGCCATTCGGCGAAGTTGGCCCATTGGACCTGTCCGCCGCTGTTGTAATAGGCGATGTCGGCGAGCAGCGCGCCGGTAAAGCAAACGATCGGAAACGGAACGAGCATCGCATGGAGCGGCACCCCGCCGATCGTCGCGTGTGGTCTGAAGCCCGTGGTCGTCATGAAGGTCGTCCCGCCTTGTGCATGGCGGGAACGGAACAGAACGGGTTTGGTTGCACGGACTCATCGGTCGTGACATTTATGGTACGGCCGATAAAAATCCGGCTCTTTCGGAACTGCTAGCTGTCTCACTACTTATAACTGCGATCACCTACGGAGTTTACAACCGCGTCCATGCCTGCCCGGATCCTCATTGTCGAAGACGAGGTCTTCGTGGCTATGGATATGGCTGAGACGCTAGCGGACTATGGCTATGACTGCGTGGGCATCGCCGACGATACCGCGTCAGCCATGCGCCTGGGTTCGCAATCGATCGATGTGGCGCTGGTCGATGTAAACCTGTGCGACGGGGCGACCGGGCCGATGATCGGAGAGTTGCTTGCTCGCAATTATGGGGCGCGGGTGATTTTTGTGACCGCTAATCCGCGCCAGCTTGGCAATGGCGTTCCCGGTACGCTCGGGGTGATCACGAAGCCGCTTGACGTCAAACTGATCGGCGAAGCGCTCGATTTCGCGCTTGCGGTCAAGCCCGGCGCGCCGATACCTATCCCGCCTCCGGGGCTGTCGATATTCAACTCGTTGAGTTGAGCGAGCTGATCTCAAAGGCGAACGCGGCTCGCCTGCACCTTCATCAGAACTTGAAGACCTTCACGGTGCCATTCGCGTGAAAGGCTGCCGCCAAGCTGCTGTTCAACCGCCAGCGTGGTCAGTTTCGACCCGAAACCGGAAAGTTCTGGCTCGGTCTCAACTACCGGCCCCTCGCTTTCGGTCCAGCACATCCGCAGGGCATCACCAGTATCGTCGATAACGATTGCTACGCGGCCCGTATCACTGCTGAGCGCGCCGTATTTGAGCGAATTGGTCGCCAGTTCATGGAACGTCAGCGCCAACGGGGTAGCCGCTCGATCGTGGATTTCGAAATCACCTCCGGCGATCGTCAGTCTCCCGTCGCTCGCTGCTGGATAAGCGCTGAGGATGTTGCCGAGCAAGTTGTTCAGCGTCACGTCGATTGCCTGAGGCCGCGAGGTCTCACTGTGCGGCCGCACAAATTCATGCGCCCGACCCAGCGCCGCAATCCGTTCCTGCAAGGCGCGTGCGGGTACGGCAATGCTCGGATCGGCGCGGGCGGTCATTCCCATCAGCCCCGAAATGACCGCAAAGATGTTCTTGATCCGGTGGCTTAATTCGCGGCTGAGGACTTCGGTCTGTTCGGCGGATTCCTTGGCATCCTGGATATCGGTGCAGGTGCCGATCCAGCGTTCGATCTTCCCCGTGCTGTCGCGGACGGGCAGCGCCCGCCCCAACACCCACCGATAAGCCCCGTCGTGACGGCGCAGGCGGTATTCAACCTCATAGGGGTCGCCCGTTTCAAGGCTGTGGCTCCAGCGCCGCCACGCTTCAGGCTGATCTTCGGGATGGAACATCCCCGCCCAACCTTCGCCGTCGGTCGAGCCTTCGCGCACCCCGGTGAAGCGATACCACTGGGCGTTGTAATAATCGTGGTCGCCGTCCGGCAGCGTCGACCAGATCATCTGCGGCATCGTATCGGCCAGCGCATGAAACGCCGCTCCCGCTTCCTGCAAGGCACCGCGTCCGGCTACGCTGACTTCAGGCGACAAGAACTCAGTAGGGGCGCACGCGAATGCCTGGGTCGAGGTCAATGAATTCATCGGGGTCAGGGTCCTTGCTCCCCAACGCAACGCCCGACCGGGTATTCGGTGCCCGAGCCGCTCAGTCCAGATTGGGCCGCAGCCACCGCTCCGCTTCGGGCAACGGCATGCCGCGCCGCGCCGCGTAGTCCTCGACCTGGTCGCGGCCGATCCGGGCGACGCCGAAGTACGACGCTTCGGGGTGGGCGAAATAGAACCCGCTGACCGCCGCGGTGGGCAGCATCGCCTGGCTTTCGGTCAGCGTGATCCCGGTGTTTTCGGTGGCATTGAGCAGCTCGAACAGCGTCGGCTTGAGGCTGTGGTCGGGGCACGCGGGATAGCCGGGCGCGGGGCGGATGCCGCGGTATTGCTCGCGGATCAGCGCCTCGTTGGTCAGCTGCTCGCCCGGCGCATAACCCCACAGCGTGGTCCGCACGTGCTGGTGGAGGCGCTCGGCCATGGCCTCGGCAAAGCGGTCGGCCAGCGCCTTCAACAAGATGTCGTTATAGTCGTCGTGCGCAGCGCGGAAGCGTTCAAGGTACGGTTCTATCCCGTGAATGCCCACCGCGAAACCGCCGATCCAATCGCCATCGGGATCGATGAAATCGGCGAGGCAATAGTTGGCACGGTCGCGGCTCTTGCGGATCTGCTGGCGCAGGAACGGCAGGCGGACGTTGCGCTCTTCGGCGCGCAAGTGGATCACGACATCGTCGTCCTCGCGCGCGCACGGCCAGAACCCGGCGACGGCGCGGGCGGTGAGCCACTTTTCCGCAACGATGGTGTCGAGCATCGCCTTGGCATCGGCGAACAGCCCGCTCGCACTCTCGCCGACCACCGGGTCGGTCAGGATCGCGGGATAGGTGCCTGCCAGTTCCCACGCGCGAAAGAACGGGGTCCAGTCGAACACTTCGACCAGATCGGCGAGGTCCCACTCGGCGAAGGTGTGCAGCCCCGGCTGTTCCGGCGGCGGGGCTTTTTCACTCCTATCCGCCGCAAAGCCGTTGGCGCGCGCGTCGGCCAGGCTGAGCAGGATCGATTGTTCCTTGCCCGCGCGCAGATCGCGGACATGCTGGTAATCGGTGGCGGTGGCGGCGATGAAATCGTCGGCTTGGGTATCGGAAAGGAGCTGCGAGGCCACCCCGACCGCGCGGCTGGCGTCGAGGACATAGATCACCGGGCCATCATAGGCCGGATCGATCCGTAGCGCGGTGTGGACTTTGCTGGTGGTCGCCCCGCCGATGAGCAGCGGAATGGTGAATTCCGCGCGCTTCATTTCTTCGGCGACGGTGACCATCTCGTCGAGGCTGGGCGTGATCAGCCCCGATAGCCCGATGATGTCGGCATCCTCGGCCTTGGCGGTTTCGAGGATCTTCGACCACGGCACCATCACGCCCAGATCGATCACCTCGTAGCCGTTGCACTGGAGCACCACGCCGACGATGTTCTTGCCGATATCGTGGACGTCGCCCTTGACCGTGGCCATCACGATCTTGCCCTTGGCGCGCGCGCCGGGTTCCTTGGCCGCCTCGATAAACGGGATCAGGTGGGCAACCGCCTTCTTCATCACTCGCGCCGATTTGACCACTTGCGGCAGGAACATCTGGCCCGATCCGAACAGGTCGCCGACCACGTTCATCCCGTCCATCAGCGGGCCCTCGATAACCTCGATCGGGCGCGCGAATTGCAGCCGCGCTTCTTCGGTATCCGCCACGACATGCGCATCGATCCCGCGGACCAGCGCGTGCTCGAGTCGCCGTCCGACTTCCCACCCGCGCCATTCCTCCATCGCCTTTTCGGCGACCACGTCGGTCCCGCGAAACGATTCGGCCAGCGTGATCAGGCGCTCGGTTGCGTCGGGCCGTCGTGCCAGGATCACGTCTTCGCACGCCTCGCGCAGCACCGGATCGATCTGGTCGTAGATATCGAGCTGCCCAGCGTTGACGATCGCCATGTCGAGCCCGGCGGGGATCGCGTGGAACAGAAAGATCGAATGCATCGCCCGGCGCACCGGCTCGTTGCCGCGGAAACTGAACGATAGGTTCGATAGCCCGCCCGAGAAATGGACATGCGGGCAACTCACCCGGATCGCTTTGAGCGCCTCGATGAAATCGAGCGCATAGCGGTCGTGCTCTTCCATGCCCGTCGCGATGGCGAAGATGTTGGGATCGAAGATGATATCCTCGGGTGGAAACCCGATCCCGGCGAGCAACGCATAGGCGCGCTCGCAAATCGCGATTTTGCGCGCTGCGGTATCGGCCTGCCCGACCTCGTCGAACGCCATCACCACCACCGCCGCGCCATAGGCCATGCACTTGCGCGCCGCTTCGAGGAACGGCTCCTCGCCTTCCTTCATCGAGATCGAATTGACGATCGGCTTGCCCGACACGCACTTGAGCCCGGCTTCGATCACCGCCCACTTACTGCTGTCGATCATCACCGGGACGCGGGCGATATCGGGCTCGGCAGCGATCAGTTTGAGGAAGATGGTCATCGCCTCGGCCGAATCGAGCAGGCCCTCGTCCATATTGACGTCGATCACCTGCGCGCCGTTCTCGACCTGCTGGCGCGCCACTTCGACCGCGCGAGTGTAGTCGCCCGCCAGGATCAGCTTCTTGAACGCCGCCGATCCAGTGACGTTGGTCCGCTCACCGATATTGACGAACGACGATCCAGTGGGGCGGGGTGCAGTTTCGGAAATGTCAGTCACTTTCGAGTCACGCCGCCATCACGAACGGTTCGAGCCCGGCCAGCCTTGTCAGCGGAGCAAGTTCGGGCAACTTGCGCGGCGCAAGTTTTGCCGCCGCCGC
>JANMQW010000138.1:0-27394 GCA_031370725.1 Novosphingobium sp. | reverse complement strand
TGCCCGACAGCGCCGCGTTCTCGCGCGCCTGCGCGACCGACTTTTTCGAGGCATCGACGTGGGTGACCGCGCCGTACTGGCTTAGCGCCAGCGTGCCGACTCCGGTGTAGCCGAATAGATTGAGCGTGCTGGCATCGGTACTTCCAACCAGTTGCTCGCCCATCCAGTCCCACACCGGGGCCATGTCGGGAAAGAAGCCGAGGTGGCGGAACGGGGTGCATTGCGCGGTGAAGCGCACCCGAAGAGCTTCTGGGCCGCGCGCCAGCGGCCAGCCTTCGCGCGGGACGGGGCGGCGAAACTGCCAGCGCCCGCCGCCGTCCTCGTCCGAGGCGGGGACGAACTCGCCGTCGGCGTCCCATTCCTCCAGCCGCGGGTGCCACAGCGCCTGCGCCTCGGGGCGGATGAAGCTGTAAGCGCCATAGCGCTCGAACTTGAGGCCGTTGCCGCTGTCGAGCAGCGCGTAATCTTCCCAGCCCTCGCCCGCGAGGATGAGTGGCTGGCGATCGAGCCGTGCCATCAGGCCTTGGGAACCGCGTGCGCGATGACATAATCCACCACTGCGGCATAATCCCCCGGCAACTCGATCATCCGCTCCTCGCGCTGGAACAGATCGCCAACTCGCGCGGGCAGCGGAGGGCGCTGGCCGGTGGCGCGTTCGACCGCGTCGCGGAACTTTGCGGGGTGCGCGGTAGCCAGCGTGACGATCGGCACCGCCGGATCGAGATCGGTCTGCGCCCGCGCGGCATATAGCCCGCAGGCGGTGTGCGGATCGATCGTCTGCCCGCACGCCTCGCTCGCCCAGCGCATCGTCTGCGCCATGTCGGCGGTCTCGGCCCGCGCGCTGGAAAACAACGCTGCAGCGCCCTGACGCTGCATATTGGTAAGCTGCATCGCCCGGCTGGCCTCGAAACCCTTCATCTGAGCCGCCAGCGCGAGCCCATCACGCCCGCCCAGATCGAACAGCAAGCGCTCGAAGTTGGAACTGACCTGAATATCCATCGACGGCGCGATCGTCGGCTCGACCGTCCCGGTCGAATAATCGCCGTTGGTCAGCGCGCGGTGGAGAATGTCGTTGACGTTGGTCGCGACGATCAAGCGTTCGATCGGCAGCCCCATCTGCGCCGCCACGTAACCCGCGAAGACATCGCCGAAGTTTCCGGTGGGGACACTGAACGCAACCTTGCGCCGCGGTGCGCCGAGCTGGAGCGCGGCGGCGAAATAGTAGACCACTTGCGCCATCAGCCGCGCCCAGTTGATCGAGTTGACCGCCGACAGGCGAACTTTGGCGGTCACTGCGGGATCACCGAACATGCGCTTTACCATCGCCTGGCAATCGTCGAAGCTCGCGCCCTCGACCGCGATGTTGTGGACGTTGGGGGAAAGCACCGTGGTCATCTGGCGGCGCTGAACGTCGCTGACCCGGCCCCTGGGATGGAGCATGAATATCTCCACCCGCTCGCGCCCCGCAACCGCGTCGATCGCCGCCGATCCGGTATCGCCGCTCGTCGCGCCGACGATGGTCAGAGGGGCGTCGCCCGGCTTGAGGAATTCCTCGAACAGCAGGCCCAAAAGCTGGAGCGCGACATCCTTGAACGCCAGCGTCGGCCCGTGGAACAGCTCGAGCAGCCAATTGCGCTGATCGAGCTGGACCAGCGGGGTGATCGCAACGTGGGCGAAGCGGGAACAAGCGGTTTCGCACAGAGCCAGCAGGCGTTGGGGGGCGATGCTGTAACCGACGAACGGCTGCATTACCTTTTGGGCGAGTTGCGCATAAGGTAGCCCAGCGAACGCGGAGATCTCTGCTTCGGAAAAGCGCGGCCATTCGCGCGGCACATACAGCCCGCCGTCGGGGGCGAGACCAGCCAGCGTGACACCGGCGAAATCGAGCACCGGCGCGCCGCCGCGGGTTGAGACATAGTCCATCGCGGCGGCGGTTAGCCGGGTGGATGCGCGGTTACAACCGCAAGCGTCGGCGTGCGTGCTTCGACAGGCTCAGCATGAGCGGACTTTTCTGTGGGACGCAAAACCTGGACCCGCTCATGCTGAGCCTGGAGAAGGACGCATCCGCCTCCACAACGCGATCGCGTAGATCGCCGCCGCCACGCCTGCGAACAGGAACCACTGGATCGCATAGGCGAAATGGTTGTTGGGAACGTCGCGCGGGTCGGGGCGGGCGAGCGGTTGCATTCCGGCGGGCGGCTTGCCCGCGATCAGGCGCACGCTGCCGCCCTCGCCCGGCGCGACCAGGCCCTCGATCTTTCCCCCCGCCCAGGGCTGGATCAGCGGGGCCTGGGTCCAACCTAGCGCGACAGTCGCCTCGCCTCCTCCATCAATTGCGCAGCGGGCGGTTTGCGCCCAGCCGGTGGTTCCGGCTTGATTGTGCCCGGCGGTGGCGCCCTGGCTCAGCACACGATCGCACGCGATCTGCGCGTGCCGGAACAGGGCCGCTTCGGCTGACTCGGCATCGCGTGGCCAGGGTACGGATGACGACATCGTTTCGGTGCGGGCGTAACGCGCCAGCAGCGCTTCCTTCCCGGCCAGGCGTTGGAGTTGCCACACCCCCAGCGCGATCATCGTCGCGACTGCGGCCACCACGACCAGCGTCGCGAAAATCGGAACGCGGCGGGTCATGGCACATGCCTCCGGGATTCGCCCGCTTTGCGCCGGTATTCGGCCGCGAGCAGCTTGGCCTTGCCCGCGCGCAGCCCGGCCAGCACCGCGAAGGTGGTCAGCGGCAGCCACAGGACGACGTGGACCCAGAACGGCGGCTCCACGGCAAGCTGAAGCCAGATTGCCAGCCCTGAAACGACCGCCCCGATGATCAGGGTGAGAAACGCCGCCGGGCCATCACCCACGTTGAAGGTGGTGAAGTCAAGCCCGCAGGCGCGGCACTTCGGTGCAAACGTAATCACCCCGGCATACAGCGTCTTTGCCCGACACCGCGGACAGTGGCCATAAGGGAGCGTGGCGAAAAGCCCGCCGGGCGCATGAGTCGGCGAGGCTGCCCCTTCGCCCGGCTGATCGGTCATCAGTGGATCGGCGCGCCCCAGCCGCCCCACACGTAGACGACGATGAACAGGAACAGCCACACCACATCGACGAAGTGCCAGTACCACGCCGCTGCTTCGAACCCGAAGTGCTGGCGCGGGGTGAAATCACCGTTGTAAGTGCGCTTGAGGCACACAGCCAAAAAGATCGTGCCGATGATCACGTGGAACCCGTGGAACCCGGTCGCCATGTAGAATGCCGAGCCATAGGTGTTCTCGCCGAAGTTGAACGGCGCGTTGGCGTATTCGTAAGCCTGGATGCTGGTGAAAATCAGCCCGAGGACGATCGTCGCCCACAGGCCCTTCTTCAGCCCATCGCGGTCGCCGTGGATGAGACAGTGGTGCGCCCACGTAACGGTCGTGCCCGAGCACAGCAGGATCAGCGTGTTGAGCAGCGGCAGATCGAACGGATCCATTACCGCCTCGATCCCTTTGGGCGGCCAGGTGCCTCCGACCACCTCGGAAATAGTCGAGGGGAACAGCGAGAAATCGAACCACGACCAGAACCAGCCGACGAAGAACATGACCTCCGAAGCGATGAACAGGATCATGCCATAGCGCAAGTGCAGCTGAACCACCGGGGTGTGATCGCCCGAATTGGCTTCGCGGATGACGTTCGACCACCACGCATAGGCGGTCAGCAGCACCCCGAACACGCCAAGCAGCAGCACGTACTTGCCGAACGCCATGGAGTGCATCGTCAGCACCCCGCCGGTGGTCATGGTCACCGCCGAAACGGCTCCTGCCAGCGGCCAGACGTCGGGCGGTAGGATGTGGTAATCGTGGTTCTTGGCGCCGGCCATTGCGGGCTCCCCCCTGGAGTGCTTTCAAGCCGGGTGTCTTCGCCCGGCGGAAAACGCGGTTACATAACAACCTGGAGCGGCTTCGCTCCTTGTGTTCGAATGCGCCTTAACGCGCAGCCCCCGACGGGTCCAGAGGCTTCGGTGCGGGATAACGCGCTTCGTTAAAAGTGTAGCTCAGCGTGATTTCGCCGACGTCGCTGGCACTAGGATCGTCGAGGATCTTGGGGTCGACATAATAGACCACCGGCATATGCACCGACTCGCCCGGCTTGAGCGTCTGCTCGGTGAAGCAGAAGCACTGGATCTTGTTGAAATACTTTCCCGCCTGCTCGGGGCTGACGTTGAACACGGCGGTGCCGGTGATCGATCGCGCCGAATTGTTTTTCGCGTGGAATGTGGCCATCGAGCGTTCGCCGAACGGGATCGTCTGGGTCACCTGATCGGGCCCGAATGTCCACGGCATCCCGCGCGCGACGTTTCCATCGAAGCGGATCACCACCGATTTTCCTGGGACCGGCTTAACCGCCGCGGCTTGAGCCACAGTCGCCCGCTGGGTGGTGCCGCCGAACCCGGTCGCCTGGCAGAACAGGCGATAGAGCGGGACCGAGGCGTAGCCCAGCCCGAGCATTGCCGCCGCGAAAGTCAGCGCATACGTCGCGACGCGCCGGTTGCGCGCCGGATCGGGGCGCACTGCTGAGGACATCAGTTCTGACTGCCGATGCGGACGAACGTGATCGCGTAGAAAAGCACGACCAGGAACACCAGGGCCGCCCCGAGTGCGAGATTGCGGCTGCGCTGGCGAGCGCGGTATTCCTTCATGTCGGGCGGAATCGGAGTTTCAGTCATGCTTGCCACCCCTGCACCGTCGCCAGGCGATCCGCAACCAGCGCCGCGAACAGGGCGAACAGATAGACGATCGAGAACCAGAACAGGCGCTTTTCGGGCTTCATCGTATCGCCCGCCGCCGACTGGCGCAGCCCGACGGGCAACGCAAACCCCACAAACGCCGCAGACAGAGCCAGCGCCGCGATGCCATAAACCGCTCCGGTCCCGCCGATGAACCAAGGCGTGGCGGCAAGAGGCAGCAGCAACAGCGAATAGATCAAGATCTGACGCCGCGTGGTGGCCTCACCCGCCACCACCGGCAGCATCGGAATGCCGACTTTGGCATAATCGGTCTGGACGAACAGCGCGAGCGCCCAGAAGTGCGGCGGGGTCCACATAAAGATGATCGCGAACAGCAGCAGCGGCATCGCCGTGATATGCCCGGTTGCCGCTACCCACCCGATCAGCGGGGGAAAAGCCCCTGCCCCGCCGCCGATCACGATGTTCTGTGGAGTCCGCGGCTTGAGCCAGATGGTATAGATCACTGCGTAATAGACGATCGAGAACGCCAGCAGCCCCGCCGCCAGCCAGCCGATCGCCAGCCCCAAGATGAGCACCGAACCGACCGACAGTGCGATCCCGAAATCGCGCGCAGCGGTGCGGTCCATCCGCCCCGCCGGCAGCGGGCGTTTGGCGGTTCGCTTCATCCCCGCGTCGAGATCGGCTTCCCACCACATGTTGAGCGCCGCCGCCCCGCCCGCGCCCAGCGCGATGCACAGGATGGCGGTAAAACCCAGTACGGGGTTTATGCCGACCGGTGCGGCGAGCAACCCGCACAACCCGGTGAACACCACAAGGCTCATCACTCGCGGCTTGGTCAACGCAAAGAAATCGCGCCATTCGGTGGGGAGTTTGAGAGTTGCAGCCGTGCTGGTCATGATCGGGACCGATATAGGAAGGAGTGGGCAATGAGGGAAGCGGGTGGCCTTCAACAAGCTCGCGGTGAGCAGTTTTTTTTCTTCACTCCACCCCCAAGACCAGCTCAGGCTGAGCTTGTCGAAGCCCATGCGCGCGAACGCATCACTTAAAGCCGTCGCAACCAATCGAGCAGCAGCCGGTTGACCTCGGCGGGGCGTTCCTGCTGGGTCCAGTGGCCGACGCCTTCCAGCACGTGTCCTTCGACCCTGGGCGCGAACATCCGCATCATCGCCACCGGATCGGCCACCGCGCCGAACAAGGTGGTCGCCGGATCGCGGGTGCCGCCGATGAACAGGCTGGGCTGCTCGATCCGCTTCCCGGCAAAGGTCTTGAGCCACTCGAAGTCGGCTTCGTGATTGCGGTAGCGGCCCAGCGGCCCGCCAAAGCCCGAGGCCTTGAACTCGGCTTCGTAATAATCGAGATCGGCCTTGCGTAGCCACGGCACCGGCTGCGGATCGGGCAGGCCTTCAAGGAAGGTCGCCCCCAGCGGCTTGTCCCAGTAAGCTCCCTCGGGAACGTCGCCCGAGATCGAGTACATCATCCGTGCAACGAAATCGCGCGGATCAGCCTCGGCCTCGGCCTCGGCGACACCCGGCTCCTGGAAATACTCCTGATAGAAGAACCGCCCCTGGCTGGTGAAATGCTCGCGGAAGATCTCGGTGAACGGACGCTGCGGGACACCCGCGAACGGCACCGAAAGACCGGCAACCGCGCTGAATCTGTCTGGGTTGGTCAGCGCCGAATTCCACACGATCGGCGCACCCCAATCATGACCGATCAGGATTGCCGGGGCATCGGGCTGGAGCGCATCGGCCAGCCCAACGAGATCGGATACGATCCGCTCCATGGCATAGGCGGCGACATCGTGAGGCTTGCCCGAGCCGCCATACCCACGCACGTCGATCGCACAGGCAGTGAACCCTGCCGCCGCAATCGGCCCCAACTGGTGGCGCCACGAATACCAGCTTTCGGGAAAGCCGTGGACCATGATCGCCAGCGGGCCGCTGCCCTCGATCGCGCAGCGCAGGCTGAGTTCGCCGACATCGATCGTGCTGAATTCGGGCATTTTAGATTTCCCCCTTCACCGTCGCCTCTACCCGCTTGGGAGCTTTGCGATACTCGTGGACACGAAAACGCCCCAGACCTTGCGGGCCGGGGCGCTTCGAAATCCAGCCTTGCGGCGCTAATCAATGGTGGCCGTGGTCGTCGATCACCGGCAGCGTTTCAAACTGGTGGAACGGCGGCGGGCTGGACAGGGTCCATTCCAGCGTGGTCGCGCCTTCGCCCCAATAGTTGGCCGTGGCTTTCTTGCCCGCGACCATTGCCCAACCGATGTTGACGAAGAACACCAGCATGCCCGCGGCCATGATCGAATAGCCGTACACCGAAGAGACGTGGTTCCAGTACGAATAGGCCGTGGTGTAGTCGGGATAGCGCCGCGGCATTCCCTGCAACCCCAGGAAGTGCTGCGGGAAGAAGATCACGTTCACCCCAATGAAGAACAGCCAGAAATGGACGTGGGCGAGAAACTCGCTGTGCATCCGCCCGCTCATCTTCGGGAACCAGTAGTAGAAGCCCGCGAACAGGCTGAACACCGCGCCCATCGACAGCACATAGTGGAAGTGCGCGACGACGTAGTAGGTATCGTGAACGACATCGTCGATCCCACCGTTGGCGAGATAGACCCCGGTGACACCGCCGACGGTGAACAGGAAGATAAATCCGATCGCCCACATCATCGGTGATTTGAATTCAATGCTGCCGCCCCACATCGTAGCGATCCAGCTGAAGATCTTGATGCCGGTGGGCACCGCGATGACCATCGTCGCCGCGGTGAAGTACATCTTCGTGTTCACGTCGAGCCCGGTCGTGTACATGTGGTGCGCCCACACGACGAACCCGACCACGCCGATCGCGACCATCGCATAAGCCATGCCGAGATAGCCGAACACTGGCTTGCGGCTGAAGGTCGAGATAATCTGGCTGACCATTCCGAAGCCAGGCAGGATCATGATGTAAACTTCGGGGTGGCCGAAGAACCAGAACAGATGCTGGTAGAGCACCGGATCGCCGCCGCCCGCAGCATCGAAGAAGGTTGTGCCGAAGTTGCGATCGGTGATCAGCATGGTGATCGCCGCGGCGAGCACCGGCAACGCCAGCAGCAGCAGGAACGCGGTGACCAGGATCGACCACACGAACAGCGGCATCTTGTGTAGGGTCATCCCCGGCGCGCGCATGTTGAAGATCGTGGTGATGAAATTGACCGCACCCATGATCGAGGCCGCGCCTGCAAGGTGAAGCGAGAAGATCGCAAAATCGACCGCCGGACCGACCGAGCCCGAGGTCGAGAGCGGCGCATAGACCGTCCACCCGGTGCCTGCGCCGTTACCCGTGCCGCCGGGCACGAACGGCGAAATCATGAGCGAAGTAAAGCCCGCCACGGTCAGCCAGAACGAGATGTTGTTCATCCGCGGGAAGGCCATGTCGGGCGCGCCGATCATCAGCGGGACGAACCAGTTGCCGAATCCGCCGATCATCGCGGGCATGACCATGAAGAACACCATGATCAGGCCGTGCGCGGTGATCAGCACGTTCCACAGGTGGAGCGTCTGGTCGAAATCCGGGTTTGCAGTACCAAGCCACTGCGCAAAAATACCTAGGTACTGGATGCCCGGCGATGCCAGCTCGGCGCGCATCATTCCCGATATTGCGCCGCCGATGATCCCCGCGGTGATCGCGAAGATCAGATACAGCGTGCCGATGTCCTTGTGGTTGGTGGACATGAACCAGCGCGCGAAGAAACCCGGTTTGTGATCGGCATCGTGAGCGTGATCGTCATGGTGCGCCTGGAACGCTTCCTGATCTGCGGGGATGGTAGCCATTGTGTCAGTGCCTCGTGCGGGTTTCTTCAGGCGTCAGGGTTTGTCAGGCGCCGATGTTTGTCAGGCGGGAATCTTGGCCGGTGCGGCCCCGGCGGCAGGAGCGCCGGGTTCAGCCGAAACGGGGGTCTTGACCGGCGCCGCGGCCGGAGCGGCGGCGGCAGCAGCAGCGGGCTTGCCCACGGTGCCGCCCGGCTGGGTGAGCACCCAAGCTTCGAATTGCGCCTTGGGCAGCGCCTCGACCACGATCGGCATAAAGCCATGGCGCGCGCCGCATAGTTCGGAACACTGGCCGTAATAGACGCCGGGTTCCTTGATGAAGAGCACCTTCTCGTTGATCCGCCCTGGAACAGCGTCGAGCTTGTACCACAGCGCGGGGACCGCGAACGAATGGATCACGTCCGAGCCGGTGGTCTGGAGCCGGATCGGTACGCCGACTGGGACCACCATGCGGGCGTCGGCGGCAAGCTGCTTGGGGCCATCGGCATCAGTTCGGGCGCGTTCGCCTGCCTTCACTTGATCGGGCTCCTTGAGCATGTTCGAAATCACCTCGAACCCGCCGTTATCGGGATAAGTGTAGCCCCAGTACCACTGGTAGCCGGTCGCTTTGACCGTCAGCGAACCAGCTGGGGCGGGCTTGTACTGCTTGGCGAGCAGGTCGATCGAGGGCACCGCGATGGCCACCAGGATCAGCACCGGAACCAGAGTCCACACCACTTCGATGAACGCGTTGTGCGTGGTCTTCGAGGGGATCGGGTTGGCACTGCGGCGAAACTTGAACATCGTAACGAGAAGCAGAAGCAGCACGCCGATCGAGATCGCAAAGATTAGCGGCACCAGGATCTTGTCGTTCATCCACAATCCGTATTCGCCGATCGGCGAATACTGATCCTGGAGACTCAAGCGGCCATCGACCGGCATGCCCTTGCCCGGAGTCGGCAGCATCGGGGTGTAGGCGCCCGTAGCAGGGACGGCTGCTGCAGCGACAGCGGCAGGCGCTGCGGCATTGGGCGCCGGTGCGATCGAGGCCGCCACGGCAGGGGCCGGAGCGGCAGCGACCGCAGGTGTGGGAGCGGCCGCGGGAGGCACCGTTGCAGGAGCTTGGGCCAGCGCCACCGATCCAGCGGAGAGAATGCCCGCCGCTGCCAGTCCGATCATCGACTTGCCCAACGTACGGGCGATGCTGCCAAGCTTCATGCGTTTCGCTTTCGCTTCCCTTTTCACGGGTCCACCACTATGCGCGGCGTCCGCGACACCCCCCTTGGGGCAATCGATGCTCGCGGCGTCCTATACGCGCGGACGCCAAGGGCCTCAAGCACCCCGTGGGCAGTTTTTTCGATGACAGTGAAACCGCGGGATCGTGCGGGTTTTGTGCTCAGGGAGTAAGTCCTGGGTAAATGCGATGGAGCCGGGCGCAGGTATGGGCGAAGACGAGATTTTGGACGAGTTCCGTAGCTGCGAGGCGCTGCTCGAAGGCCATTTCATCCTTTCATCGGGGCGCCACTCGCCGGTGTTCCTCCAGAAGATGCGGGTATTCCAGTACCCCGATCGCACCGAACGTTTGTGTCGCGCGCTAGCCACAGCGATCACCGCGCGATTCGGCCCGGTCGATATGGTGGTCTCTCCGGCCATGGGCGGGATCATCCCCGGCTACGAAACCGCGCGCGCGCTCGGCTGCCCGGCGGTGTTCGTCGAGCGCGAGGATGGCGAATTCAAGCTGCGTCGCGGCTTCCGTATCCCCATGGGCGCGCGGGTGGTGATGGTCGAGGATATCGTCACAACCGGACTGTCGTCGCGTGAGTGCCTGGCCGCGATCCGCGAGCATCCCGGTGAACTGCTCGGCGCGGCGTGCCTGATCGACCGTTCGGGCGGCAAGGCCGATGTCGGGATGCCACTGGTCTCGCTGCTGCAACTCGACGTACCCGACTATGCGGCGGACGACCTTCCGCCCGAACTGGCCGCAATTCCGGCAGAGAAGCCCGGCAGCCGGGATTTGAAGGCATGATCCAAAGACTGAGACTGGGCGTCAACATCGATCACGTCGCCACCATCCGCAACGCGCGTTGGTCGGCGGCGTGGGGCGGCGAGCATCCCGATCCGGTGCGCGCCGCCCAGATCGTCGCGGCGTGCGGCGGCGACGGGATCACCGCCCATTTGCGCGAAGATCGACGCCACATCCGCGACGACGACATCGCCCGTATCCAGGCCGCGACCGACCTGCCTCTCAACCTCGAGATGGCGGCGACCGACGAGATGCTGGCGATCGCGCTCCGCCACAAACCCCACGCCGCGTGCATCGTCCCCGAACGGCGCGAGGAGCGGACTACCGAGGGCGGGCTCGACGCGGCGGGCCAGCACAACCGCCTCGCCCCGATCGTGGCGCGGCTGGCCGATGCCGGAATCCGCGTCAGCCTGTTCATCGCTCCCGACGAGCGCCAGATCGAAGCCGCGCTGCGGCTGCGCGCGCAGGTTGTCGAACTCCACACCGGCGAATACGCCCACGCTACCGGCGAGCAGGTTGCAATAGAACTGCGCCGCCTGACCGACATGGCCGCGCTCGCCGCCAAAAACGGGATCGAATCGCACGCCGGGCACGGGCTGACTTACGACAACGTCCAGCCAATCGCCGCGATCCCCCAACTAGCCGAACTCAACATCGGCCACTATCTGGTGGGTGAGGCGATCTTCGTCGGCTTGGAGGCAAGCGTAACGCGAATGCGCGAACTAATGGATGCGGCGCGGTGATCGTCGCCATCGGCTCGGACCTCTGCAACATTGAGCGCATCCAAAAGTCGCTCGATCGCTTCGGCGAGCGTTTCGAGAACCGCGTGTTCACCGCAGTCGAGCGCGCCAAGGCAGCGCGGCGTCCCTATACCCGCGCAGGCACCTATGCGAAACGGTTCGCAGCTAAGGAGGCTTTCTCCAAGGCAGTCGGGACCGGATTCAAGGCCGGGGTGTTCATGAAGGACATCGGCGTGGTCAATGCCCGCTCGGGTGCGCCCACCCTCGCGTTGACCGGCGGCGCGGCGGCACGGCTGGCTTTCCTGATACCCGCCGGATTCGAGGCCGTGGTGCACCTGACGCTGACCGACGATCATCCCTGGGCCCAGGCGTTTGTGATCATCGAGGCCCGCCCGGCTCAGCCGGGCGCTCTAACGATGGAACGGCCCGTTGGCTGAGGCGGATCCCTCGCCCCCGGCGCTCGAAGCCCAGCCCGCGCCCAAGCCAATCTCTTCTGGCGACGGGGTCAACTGGCTCGCCGAATTACGCGGGCTGGCGCTAATGCTGCTGGCGGTTGTCGGATTCCACAGCTTGGTCGCCAAGCCGTTTTACATTCCCTCGATCTCGATGATGCCCAGCCTGCTGGTCGGCGATCGACTGGTGGTCGCCAAATATCCATACGGCTGGTCGTGGGTCTCGGCCTCGTTCCATGTCTTCCCGCGCGAAAGCTGGCGGGTGATGGGACGCACCCCCGAACGCGGCGATATCGTGATCGTCGTGCCGCCCGATCGCGACACAGATTACATCAAGCGCGTGATCGGCCTGCCGGGCGATCGGATCGCGGTGGTCAACGGACAGATCATCCTCAACGGTAAGCCGGTGCCGCAGGCGGTCGAACTGCCGCTCGACCTGCCAGCCGACCACCACTTGTGCGATGATCGCCCGTGCCTCGAAGATTTCGCGAATTACCGGGTCCGCCTTCCCGGCGGGCGCGAGGTCTATCAGATGCCGATCCTGCGCGAGACGTTGCCCAACGGGGTTAGCTATTCGATCATCGACCACCTGCCCGACCAGCCGCTCGACAACTACGCTGAAATCCGGGTGCCTGCGGGCCATGTCTTCCTGATGGGCGATAACCGCGATCACTCAGCCGACAGCCGCGCCCCCGCCGGGCTCGAACAGGGCCTGGGCGGGCCGGTGCCGCTGGCCGATGTCGGCGGGCGCGCCGAGTTCATCACCTTCGCGCTCGACGGCACCACTTCATTCGATCCGCGAAGCTGGTTCGCGTCCTTGCGGCGGGACCGCGCCTGGACCAACCTACGCCCGCCCAAGGCTGTTCGAAAGGATCGCAATTGAGCAACGACCAAAGCGGGGCGGCCGATATCCCGGCTGACGAGGCCCAACTCAGCCCCGCCGACATCCACGATCCGGGGCTAAAGCGCGAAGCGCAGAAAGCCGCGATCTGGATCGGCATGGCCGCGCTCGTCGCGCTGGTGGTGTTCTTTGCCCAGCCGCTGATGGTGATCTTCGGCGGGATCGTGTTCGCCGCGATGATCGACGGCGGGGCGCGGCTGCTGGGCCGGGTCCTGCCAATCGGACGCGGCTGGCGGATCATGATTGTGCTGGTTCTGGGAACTCTGTTCCTCGTCTGGACGGTCTATTTCACCGGCAACCAGATCGCCTCGCAAGCTGCGGAACTGCCTGCAATCGTCCAGCGCCAAGTCGGTCGTGCAGTATCTTGGGCGCGCGGCCATGGAATCAACGTCGATCCCGGTAGCCTCAACGGGATCATGCAGCAGATGTCGACCGGGGTCGGTCCGCTGACGCGTGCCCTCGGCGGTATCTTGGGCGGGCTAACCACGTTATTTCTGATCGCGGTGCTGGGCATTTACATCGCGGTTGAACCCAAGCTTTACGAGCGCGGGATCGCGTGGATGCTACCGGTCGAGGAACGCCCGTATCTGGGCGAAACGGTTGGGAGGATGGCTTACTCGCTGCGCCGCCTGCTTGCGGGCCGTCTGCTGGGAATGGCGATTGAGGGCGTTGCCACGGGTCTAGCGTTAGCCGCTTATGGCGTCCCAATGGCTGCGCTGCTGGGGCTTCTCACCGGTTTGCTGGCGTTCCTGCCCAACATCGGGGCGCCGATCTCGGGCGCGCTGATGGTCCTGGTCGGGTTTTCCGGCGGGACCGACATGGGGCTTTACTGCATCGCGGTGTATATCGTCGTCCAGGTGGTCGACGGCAACATCATCGTGCCGATGGTCGCCAAGCGCACGGTCGATCTCGCCCCGGCGCTGGTGCTGGGGGCACAGCTGATCTTTGGGGTAATGTTCGGAATCCTGGGGCTGGCGCTGGCCGACCCGCTGGTGGCGATGGGCAAGATCCTGCTCGAGCGCCGTTCGGAACGCAACACCGCCGCCGCGCAAGGCGATGAATTGCAGGCCGCGAGCGGGGCGCCGGCCTGAGCCATGGTCCGCAAGTTTCTCTATTTCATCGTGGTCTGTATCGTCGTCGCGCTCGCTGGAGTGCTGGCTCTGCGGTATTACGCGCGCGACCTGACCGAACTGGCGTTTGTTCCTCGGGTGAAGTTCGAGGCACAGAATCCGCTCGCGGGCAACGCCTATGACGATCCGGCGATGTGGTTCTCGCGCCCCGGAATCGGTACCGGCGATCCCGCGCGATGGACCCCAGCCGGGCTGGAGGAAGACGCCGACGCACGTGCCGAACCGGTGTTTTTCATCCACCCGACCAGCTTCCTGGGCCGCGATCACTGGAATGCTCGTCTCGACGATACCGATTCGCAGGATCGCGCGAAGCTGTTCATTCGCGGCCTGGCGAGCCCGTTCAACAAAAGCGTCGAAGTGTGGGCCCCGCGCTATCGCCAGGCCGCGTTCGGCGCGCTGATCAGCGACAAGCCCGAGGCTCATCAGGCGATCGACGCGGCCTATGCCGACGTTGCCCAAGCGTTTGCCTATTTCGTTGCCAGCGTTCCCGCCGACCGCCCGATCGTGCTGGCGGCGCACAGCCAGGGCTCGCTCCACCTGATCCGCTTGCTTAAGGAAAAGGTCGCAGGAACCCCGCTGCAAAGGCGGATCGCAGCGGTCTATGCAGTCGGCTGGCCAATTTCGATTGCTCACGATCTGCCCGCACTCGGGCTTCCGGCCTGTGCCACCGCAGGGCAGGCTGGCTGCATCATGAGCTGGTCGAGCTTTGCCGAACCCGCCGATCCCGACCAGTTGCGGGCGGTCTATGCGGACTCGACCGGGTTCGACGGCCAGCTACGCGGCGAAAGCCAGATCCTGTGTACCAACCCGCTGACCGGCGGCAGCGGTGGCGCGGCCCCGGCCAGCGCCAATCAGGGCACACTGATCCCCGACACGGGGCTTGGCGGAGGCAAACTTCAGCCTGGTCTCGTCCCCGCAAGGTGCGAAGGCGGGCTGCTGCTGATCGGCGCGCCACCAAAGCTGGGGCCGTATGTCCTGCCCGGCAACAATTACCATGTCTATGACATCCCGCTATTTTGGGCCAACGTGCGCGCTGACGTGAAGGCTCGGGTGCAGGCATGGAAACCCTGATCACAACCGTGGCTGCCGAATTTCGCAACGCGCTGCCCGATGGCGGCCTGCTTCTGGGGATCGACACCGGGACCAAGACCATCGGCACCGCAATCTGCGATGCAGGCTGGCGCTTCGCCACACCCGCCAAGCCGATCCCCAAGGGCAAGTTCATGCGCGACAAGGCGGCGATCGAAGCGATCGTAGCGGATCGCGGGGTCGCCGGGCTGGTGATCGGGCTGCCGCTCAACATGGATGGCAGCGAAAGCCCGCGCAGCCAGTCGGCGCGCGCCTATGCCCGCAACCTGGGAGTGCTGGGCCTGCCCGTGCTGCTGTGGGATGAACGCTGGTCGACCCAGGCGGCGGCGCGCGACCTGATCGGCCAGGATATCAGCCGCGCCAAACGCGCCGAACGGATCGATTCGGCAGCAGCCGCGACGATCCTTCAGGCCGCGATCGACGCGCTGGCCGGGGCGGTGTTGTGAGTGGTGCCCAAGGACGGCGGCGACCCACGCCGTGGACGGTGACCGCGTCGCGGATCATCCAAAAGGACCGCTGGATCAGCCTGCGCGCCGACGATTGCGTCAGCGACGAAGGCATAGAATTCGCCCCATGGTACGTGATCGAGCAGCCCGACTGGGTCCAGGTGGTGGCGGTAACCGACGCCAACGAGGTCGTGCTGATCGAGCAATACCGTCACGGCCGCGGGATCGTCTCGCTCGAACTGCCCACCGGGGTGCTCGACCGCCCCGACGAAGCCCCGCTTGCCGCCGGGCAGCGCGAACTGGCCGAGGAGACCGGCTACACCGCGCGCAACTGGAGCCTGCTCGCCTCGATCCCGGTCAACCCGGCGAACCACAACAACCTGACCCACATCGTGCTCGCCACTGGTGCGGCGCTGACCGGGGTGCCCGCCGACGATCCGCACGAACGCGTGCGCGCCCATCTGCGACCGGCGACGGAGGTGGTGGCGCTGGCGCGATCGGGGGGGGTTACCCAGGCGATGCACGTTACCGGGCTGGCGCTGGGGCTGACCGAACTGGGGTTATGGAATTAGGCCGCAATCAATTCCCGCTGCCGCCGCGCCTCTCCCACAACCATCCGATTCCCGCTGACTTCCGCACGCGCCCACAGGTTGTCGCGCGCAGCAGCGTCGGGCGCAGCCATCGCCAGTGCCTCCCACCCCGCCAGCCGCATCCGGTCGCTCGGATGATTGCGACCGAACTGTTCGGCGAGATCGAGCGCCTCTTCCAGCCCCAGCCCCACCGCCACGCGCAGCATCGCTTCGGCTGAACCGGTGTTAAGGATCCCGGCGATGCGCTTGTCGCTCACGTCGAACCGATACTGATCGTACCAGCCCTGATGCGGGGCCATATGCATCACGTTGAGGCTGACCGATAGCGCATCCGCCGGGTGCTGGACGTGGACGTCGCGGTGTGCGCGGTAGAGCATTAAGCGCCCTTCGCTCAGTCGCGAGCGTTCGACAAAGCGCAAGTTCACCGTCTCGCCGCGATACCCCGCGACTGCTTCGAAATCATACTCGTAGTAGTCGCTCCAGTACCCCGGCCCGAAATAGCCAAGCGTCAGGAACGAAAAATTGTGGTCGTGGGGAACGTCGAAGTAGAACGGCGCCTCGCCGCTCGCGCGCATCACATGCTCGCCCGGCGCGGGCCAGATATTGGCACGCAGGAAGAATTCGCCCGCAGGCCGCGAGAGCATCACCAATTGCGGGCCATACGTGGTCATCGCGATGTCGGGCCCGTCGCGGCGCTTGAGTTCGTCGATCAGGATATCGCCGAGGAAGCGGCGGTCATTGCCGAGGCGGCGCAAGTCGCGCGCGGCGCCGAGCAGGCTGTCCTCATCCCCCGGATCGAATCCGCGCGCGGCAATGCTATCGACGCATTCGTCGAGCGAAAACACGCCGGTATCGGCCAGCTCGATCACGCGCGGCACAGCATTTCCTCTCGCATCTGCGCCAGCGCAGGGTGCTGCACGGCGAGGCTTTCGGCCAGATTGCGCGCCGGAGCGCACAGCGGATCGTCAGCCTGCGCGGCCACTTCCACAAGCACGGCAAACCCTGTGGCGCTGTCGAGCGCGAGGCATTCGCAACGCCTGCCACCGCACGGGTGGCGCGCCGCTGCGCGCCAGCGCGGCCAGCGCGGGAGCGGCATCGCTGCGGTCCATCGCGCGCAACAGCGCCATCATTAGCTCGGCGCGGCTGTCGCCCTGCTCGCCAGCCGTCTGGTGGACCAGCGCGCCGCTGGCGACGTCGAACTGCCGCGCCGGGGCATTGCCCGCGGGGCGGCGATAGAGACGCAAGGTCATGAGAAGGCCGTCGATCGCATCAAGCGCAAGCGCCTCGCGCTCACCAGAAATGGTGAAGGCAACGCCGGACGCGAAGGTGATGGGTTGGGAGTCTATCTGCGCCCTCGCCGGATCGACTGAACGGTTGCACAAGATGCGCCCGCTGGCCGTGCCGCCGACCACCACTGCATGGAGCGTACCGGGCTGGAAGGCGGCAAGATCGGGCGCTGCCGGATCGCGCGCCGCGCGCCACGTCGTGCCATCGACCATCGCCAGCGACAACGAGGCATCTCCCTCTGCGGCGATCGTAACACTGTGCAGCACCCCGTTGCTGAAATGCCGCCACGGCCACAGCGCGAGCGGTGCGGCGCGCAAATGCTGCGTGGCCGCCGATGCCGCACCGCGCGCAAAACCGGCGCCATCCGCGCCTGCCGTGATTAGGCTCCAGAGCCCCGGACATTCGCTCAATTCACCACCGGAACCATAGCGAGCCAACTCGGCGAGCAGCGGCGCCACGGCCGGATCGTTGCTCCAGCCGCGCACAGCTTCCCCCGCGCCGAACATCGGCGCGGGGTCGGCTACAAGCGCAGCCACAGCTAGATCGATCCGCATCGGCTGGGTGCTGCCTGCCGCGTCTTAGAGCGGGATGGTTTCGTAGAGATAGACCATCAACACGACGATCAGATCGTTCGATCCGGCCAGACCCGGGTCGAAGTGCTTGAGACTGCCGAACAGGCCGGTCAGCACGTCGAGATCGGGCAGCGAGGAGATGTCGATTTTGGGCATATTCATGGGGTGTCCCTCTCGATAGCGCCGGACACGATCCCGGCTTCCCGACGATCCGCGCGGTGGTCGCTATCGGCGAATTAAAATGTTGTAATCGGGTGGTCCGCTGGCCACAGCCGCCACCAATGAACGACGTTGTCCCTCCCTTCCCGATCGCTCCTGGCCAGCCGTTCGATCCCGCAATCGTCGCGCAAGTGATGAACGGGCGCGGTCATGGCGGCTTCATCGGCTTGCGCTATGTGAACCATGGCGATGACTGGATCGAAATCGCGCTGCCGTGGCGCGCGGATCTCGTCGGAGTGCCCGAAACCGGGGTGCCCAATTCCGGCATTCTGGCCTCGGGTCCGATCATCACCCTGCTCGATAACGCCACCTCGATGAGCGTATGGGTGAAAAGCGGCGCGTTCCGACCCCAGGCCACGCTCGATCTGCGGCTAGATTATGTTCGCGCGGCGACCCCGGGCAAGACCGTGATCGCGCGCGCCGAATGCTATCGCCTGACCCGCAGCGCCGCGTTCGTCCGCGGGCTGGCGCACGATGGCGATCCGGCAGACCCGGTGGCGCACGCCGCGGGGGTATTCATGAAGGTCGAGCCATTCTGATGGGCAGGGATAATGCATCGGACGCGGTCGCGCGGATCGTTGCTACCCTGCCGCCCTATGCGCTGAGCTTGGGGATCGGGGTCGACCGGATCGACGGCGCCGCCCCGGTCCTCACGCTCGATTTCTCCGAGAAGGTCCACGGCCGGCCCGGGTTCTTGCATGGCGGGGCCATTGGCGGATTGCTGGAAATGGCGGCAATCGCGGCGCTGCGCGTGGCGCTGGCCGAGCGTGGCGCAGTGCCCCGGCTCAAGCCGGTCAACATGACGGTCGAATTCCTGCGCGGCGGCACAGAGCAGCGCACTTACGCGATCGGCCGGGTGACCCGCGCCGGGCGCCGCATCGCCAACGTCAGCGCCGAAGCCTGGCAGGACGATTCCGCCCGCCCAATCGCCAGCGCTTGGATGAACGTGTTGTTGGCGAACGGCTGAAGCGAGTCACGCCCGCCGGACGATGACCGTCAGCCCCCGTACAGGCCGAGCATCCTCCAGTGCACGGCGTTCGGCATCGGCGCGGGCGCGGATGAGGATTGCCGGCGGCACATCGGGGGCGTGGCGGACCACGTCGGCGGTGCCGAGCAAGCGGGCATCGCGCAAGGTCAGGTCATCGGGATCGTCGCTGCGCAGCGCGATTTCGGCGACGCGCGGCGGGGACGGCGCATCGTCCGCAGCAAGCCATCGCTCGACCGCATTTCCATCGTGTTCGGTGAGCGGATCGATCGCCCCGCCCTCAGCCAGCGCCGCATCGATCGCGCCACGCCGCGCTGCGGCATCGGGCCAGCGCCCGCGCATCGTCTCGCGCGCCGCAGCAAGCGTTTCGGCCAGCGCTCCCAGCGAAGTCGGAAGCAGTTTCTCGAGGCTTAACCGCAGTGCCTTGGCGAGCCCCGCCGAAGCCCCTCCGGTGCTCACCGCCACCAGCACCGGCCCGCGTTCGAGCACGCTGGGCAAAGTGAAATCGCACAGGTCGGGGCGGTCGGCGACGTTGACCAGCACGCCGCGCGCGAGCAGCCGGGCGGCAGCCGCTTCGGGCGATTCTATCGTGATGAACGCCAGTCGCGCGTCAGGATCGTCCTCGCCGACCACCACCCCGCCCGCGCGCTCGACCAGTCGCGCCTTGGCTTGAGCCATCGCGCCTTCGCCCAGCACAATTACGGGTTGTCCGGCGATGCGGTGGAAGAGCGGTAGGCTGTGCATCAGCTTACAACCACTCCGGCACCCGCTCTGCCGCAAGGATGGTGGCGGGTTCGATTCTGTCGGCAACCACCGCCCACCTTTCGCCATCGACCATCGTTTCGGGAACGAGCGGACGGCTGTTGTAAGTGTTGGCCATAGTCGCGCCATAGGCCCCAGCGGTGCGAAAAACCGCCAGGTCGCCCGCGCCAATCCGGTCGATTTCGCGGTTCATCGCAAAGGTATCGCTCGATTCGCAGATCGGCCCGACGATATGCGCGGTGAATCGCTCGCCCGAAGGAGCGACTGCGGCGAAATCGTGCCAGGCATCGTACATCGCAGGGCGGACGAGGTCGTTCATCGCCGCATCGACCACCACAAACGGCGCACTCGCCCCCGGCTTGACCCGGATCACCTGGGTCACCAGCACCCCCGAATTACCGGTGATGACGCGGCCCGGCTCGAAGTGGATCGTGGCGTTCCAATCGCGCACCACCGCGGCCACCATCGCCCCGTATTCCGCCGGGCCGGGCAGCACTTCGCCCGCGCGATAAGGCACGCCCAGCCCGCCGCCCAGGTCCATATGAGTGACAGCGTGGCCCGCGTCGCGGATCGCCTGCATCAGGGCGCCCATCTTGACAAAGGCGGCGCGCGAGGGTTCGAGATTGGTGATCTGGCTGCCGATGTGAACAGCCAATCCACGCATTTCCAGGCCGGCCAGCACGGCCAACCGAGCATAGATTGCGGCTGCGTGGTGATAAGCGACGCCGAACTTGTTGTCGGCCTTGCCGGTCGAAATCTTGGCGTGGGTGCCCGCATCGACATCGGGATTGATCCGTAGCGCAGCAACCGCGCGCAAACCCCTGGCCGAGGCGATGGCCGCCAGCTCGACACCTTCCTCTTCGCTTTCCAGATTGAACTGGCCGATCCCGGCGTCGAGCGCGGCGGCCAATTCGGCGCCGGTTTTGCCGACACCCGAGAAAACGATCGTCTCCGCCGCCATCCCTGCCGCCAGCGCGCGGTCCATCTCACCCCGCGAAACGACGTCGGCGCCATAGCCCTCGTTGGCGAGCACCCGCAGCACCGCCAGGTTGGGATTGGACTTGACCGCAAACGCGATCTCGACCCGCGCCACTCCTGATAACGCCTCACGAAACACCCGCGCGTGGCGGGTCAGCGTGGCGCGAGAATAGACGTACACCGGGGTGCCGACCGCAGCGGCGATTACCGGTAGCGGCACGTCTTCGGCGTGGAGCACGCCGTCGCGATAGGCGAAATGATCCATGGTAACCCCGCTGCGCTGTTACTGGTCGGGGGGGGGCAGATCGAATGGGTCATCGGCGCGCTCTTCGGAGCGGGTCCGCAGCTCGACGCTCCGAGTGGGCGCAGCTTGCTGAGTGCGGACCAGCAGTTCCTCTGCGGTCGGCCGGTCGGCGCGGCCCACAGGTGCCACTGGCAGCGCTTGGCCCGCTGCGGGCTTGAGATCGGCGCGGCTGCCACATGCGGCGAGCGCGACCACGAGGGCAAGTATGGCTACCGGGCGGCGAATCATCACAAGGCGACTCCGTCGAGGCCCAACGCGATGCGCGCTTCGGCCACTCTCTTCCTTACTTGGTCGGGCGCGGTTCCGCCATGGCTGGTGCGCGCGGCGACCGAGACATCGACCGACAGCGCGGCAAACACCCCCTCGTCGATCCGCGGATCAATTGTCTGAAGCGCGTCCAGCTGCACCTGGTCGAGCGCCAGCCCCAGGCTTTCCGCCAGTTTGACCGCCGCGCCGGTGATGTGGTGTGCCTCGCGGAAGGGTATGTCCGCCGCCCGCACCAGCCAGTCGGCGAGATCGGTGGCAGTAGCATAGCCGGCCTCTGCCGCAGCGCGCATCCGATCGGTGCGAAATTCGCTGTCGGCAACCATCGCTGTCATCGCCGCCAGGCTCAGGGTCAAAAGTGATGCCGCTTCGAACACTGGCGGCTTGTCGTTCTGCATGTCCTTGGAATAGGCCAGCGGCAGGCCCTTCATCGTCACCATCAACGCGGTCGCGCAGCCGACGATGCGCCCCGAATGACCGCGCACCAGCTCGGCGGCATCGGGGTTCTTCTTTTGCGGCATGATCGAGCTGCCCGTGCTCAGCGCATCGGGCAGACGGATCCAGCCGAACGGCTGGCTCGCCCACAGCACAAATTCTTCGGCCAGCCGCGAAAGGTGGAGCGCGCACTGGGCGGCAGCCATCAGGTAATCGAGCGCAAAATCGCGGTCGGACACCGCATCGAGGCTGTTTGCAGTCGGGCCATCGAAGCCCAAAGCCGCAGCGGTCGCGTCACGGTTGATCGGAAAGCCGGTCCCGGCCAATGCCGCCGAGCCCAGCGGGCACTGGTTGAGCCGCGCGCGGGCATCGGCAAAGCGCGAGCGGTCGCGCGTTACCATCTCGTAATAGGCCATCAGGTGGTGGCCCAAAGTGACTGGCTGCGCAGCCTGGAGGTGGGTGAAGCCAGGCATGATGCTGGCGGCGTGGTCACCGGCCCGCTCAACCAGCGCGCGCTGAAACGCGGCCAACCCGGCGTCGGCGGCATCGCACGCATCGCGCACCCACAGCTTGAAATCGGTCGCGACCTGATCGTTGCGGCTGCGCGCGGTGTGGAGCCGCCCGGCGACCGGGCCGATCGCCTCGGCGAGCAGGCTTTCGGTGGTCATGTGGATGTCTTCAAGGTCCCAGTCCTCGGGCACGCCTTCGGCTTCATAGCGCGCAGCGATGCCATCGAGTCCTTCCGCGATGGCAACGGCATCCTCGACCGAAATGATACCCTGCTCCCCCAGCATCGCGACGTGCGCCTTGCTGGCGGCGATGTCCTGGCGCCACAACGCCTTGTCGAACGGGATCGAGGCGTTGATTTCGCGCATGATCGCGCTAGGCCCGGCAGCGAACCTGCCGCCCCACATGCTGTTGGAGCCTTTTGTGCCGTTTTCGCGCTTACTCACCGCCATTACCCTTGCCGCCGCGCTATTCGCAGGCAGTTGCGATAGGCAAACCGCCGAACCCGCGCAACCAGCGGCGCAAGACGGGACTGGGGGTGAGCAAAAAACCTTCAACGGCAACCTCAGCATCGAGAACCGTGGCGCACAGATGCCCAATTTTGCGCTGAGCGATCCGACGGGCAAGAAGCTGACCAGCGCTAGCCTCAAGGGCAAACCGGTTCTCATCAACCTGTGGGCTACTTGGTGCGGGCCGTGCGTGCTGGAAATGCCGATGCTCGATCAGCTGGCGGGCGCCGACGGCGGCAAGCTGCGGGTGGTGACGATCAGTCAGGATCTGCAGGGCGCGCAAAAGGTCGTCCCGTTCTTCTCGAGCCGCAAGTTCGCGCACCTCGAACCGTGGCTCGATCCCGACAACACCCTGGGCGATCACTACGCCACCGGGATTCTGCCGACCACGGTGCTCTATGACGCACAAGGGCGCGAGGTGTGGCGGATGATCGGCGGCCACGACTGGGCCGGGCCGCGCACCGCGGCGATGCTGGCCGATACGGTGGGGTAAGCCGGGCGGCTAAAGCGTTCTAATGATCGCCGAGAAATCGAGCCCACCGTTGCCGGCGTCGGCAAATGCCGCATAAAGCTCTTCCGCGCGCGAGCCCATCGGCACTTTCGCCCCGGCGTCGGCTGCAGCGGCCATCGCCAGCTTCAAGTCCTTGAGCATCAGCGCAGTCGCAAACCCGCCCTGGTAACCATTGTCGGCGGGTGTTACCGGGCCGACCCCGGGGACCGGACAGTAGCTGGTCATCGACCAGGTCTGGCCGCTGGCCTTGCTGGCGATGTCGAAGAACACTTGGCCATCGAGGCCGAGCTTTTCGGCCAGCGCGAACGCCTCGCACGTCGCGATCATCGTCGCGCCCAGGATCATGTTGTTGCAGATCTTGGCGGCCTGCCCCGATCCAGCTGGCCCCGCGTGGATCACGGCCTTGCCCATATTCGCCAGGATCGGCCCGGCACGCGCGAACGCGGCCTCGCTGCCGCCGACCATGAAGGTCAGCGTCCCGCCATTTGCCGCCGCGATCCCGCCCGAAACGGGCGCATCGACTATCTCATAGCCTCCTGTGGAAGCCGCATCAGCCCCTTCGCGCGCGCTGGCGACGTCGATCGTCGAGCAGTCGAGCAGGAGCGCGGTGGTCGGAGCGTGGCCGATTACGTCGGCGGCATAGACCTGCTTCACGATAGCCCCATTCGGCAGCATCGTAACCACCGCTTCAACCCCGGCCACCGCTTCGCGCACTGAACCGAAGGTCTGCGCGCCGTTGTCGCGGGCGCGGGCAGCGGCTTCGTCGCTGAGGTCGAACGCACGCACCTCGTGCCCCGCCTTGACCAGATTAGCGGCCATTCCGCCGCCCATGTTGCCGAGGCCGATGAAGGCGATTTTCATAGCAGTTCCAATTCGTTCAGAATTACGACGACACCCAAAAATGCGAAGATTGGCCCCAACGTAAATCCGAAGATCGCTTGCCCATACTTCAGCGACCTATCAATCTTCGTCGGCGGAAGCGGCTCATCACCAGTCGCCTTGAGGATAGCCAATTCGATCGCGCTGATTGTGTCCTGTCGTCTGTATTTCCAGCTTCGAAGGCCGATCCAAAACAGAAGAACGCCAGCCAGCAAATAGGTGATGCCAGCAATCACCGCCCTGTCCAATTCCCCGCGCGCTTCTCGATGAACGCGGCCATGCCTTCCTTCTGGTCTTCGGTGCCGAACAGGCCGTTGAAGAGGCGGCGTTCGAACATGACGCCTTGCTGGAGCCCGGTTTCGAACGCGGCGTTGACCATTTCCTTGCACGCCAGCGCGGCAAGCGGCGGCATCGCGGCGATTTCGGTACCGGTCTTTAGCGCGGCTTGCTTGAGTTCGGCGAGCGGCACGATGCGCGCGACAAGGCCGGCTGCTTCGGCTTCGACCGCGTCCATCATCCGCCCGGTCAGGCACATTTCCATCGACTTGGCCTTGCCGATCGCGCGCGTCAGGCGCTGGCTGCCGCCCATTCCGGGGGTGACCCCCAGCTTGATTTCGGGCTGGCCGAACTTGGCGTTATCGGCGGCAATGATGAAATCGGCCATCATCGCCAGCTCGCACCCGCCGCCCAGCGCATAGCCGCTGACCGCAGCGATCCACGGTTTGCGCGTCGCGGTCACCCGGTCATAGCCCGCGAACAACCCACCGCCATAAACCGAGCCGAAGGTCTGCTCGCCCATTTCCTTGATGTCCGCCCCCGCGGCAAAGGCCTTGTCCGAACCAATCAGGACAACGCAGCGTTGCCCCGGATCGGCATCGAACGCAGCAAATGCGGCGATCAGATCGCCCAGCACCTGCGAATTGAGCGCGTTGAGAGCCTGCGGGCGGTTGAGCGTGACCACCGTTACCGCGCCGTGGGTTTCGACGAGGATCGTTTCGTAACTCATAGGGACTTCCATTCCTCGTTTGCGGGCAGTGGGGCAAAGATGCTGGCGACCAATTCGTCGCTCACCTCGGCGGGCGTCGCCGGGGTCCAGCGGGGGGCATTGTCCTTGTCGACGATCAGCGCGCGGACGCCTTCAGCAAAGTCGGGGCGCATGATCAGACGGCTGGCGATGCGGTATTCCATCGCCAAAACCTCGGCGAAGTCGGTCATCGCTTGGCCCTCGACCAATTGGCGCAAAGCGACTTTGCTCGACAGCGGGGCCTTGGGCGCAATCGCGGCAAGCTCCTTGGTAGCCCACTCGCCCGGATCGGCGGCGAGCGCGGAGGTGATGGCTTCAAGCGTATCGGCGGCGAACAGTCGCTCGATTTGCGCGGCGTTGGCGGCGACCCGCGGCGCGGGCGGTTCGACTGCCAGATCGCCCAGGATCGCGGCGATGTCGCCCGGCGCTGCGGCGATGAGGCGCTTGGCCTCGGGCAAGGCGGTGGCGGGGAGGTAGTCGGTTGCCAATCCGGTCCACAGGCACTCAGCCCCGTCAAGCCGCGCTCCGGTCAGCACCAGAAACTGGCCGATGCGGTGTTTGAGCCGCGCCAGATACCAGCTGCCGCCGACATCGGGGAACAAGCCGATCCCGGTTTCGGGCATGGCGAAGCGGGTGTTCTCGGTGGCGACGCGGAACCGCGCGGGCTGGCTGATCCCCACGCCCCCGCCCATCACGATGCCATCGATAAAAGCCACGAACGGCTTGGGGTAGGTCTTGATCAGATAATCGAGCTGGTATTCGTCATGGAAAAACTGCCGCGCGGTGACGCCACCCGCGTTGACGATCGATTCGCGCAGTTCGGCGATGTCGCCCCCTGCACAGAAACCCCTGCCTGCTGCGTGGTCCAGTATAACCGCCTGCACCGCCGGATCGTCGCGCCATTCGAGCAGCGCCGCGGTCATGGCGTGGACCATCTCCAGCGTCAGCGAATGGATCGCCTGCGGGCGGTTGAGCGACAGAATGCCCGCCGCCCCCTCGCGCCGGATCAGAACTTCACCAGAATCCTTTTGGGGGATCATTGCCGCAGCAAGTCCCGGCCAACGATCATCCGCATCACCTGGTTGGTGCCTTCGAGGATCGAATGCACCCGCAGGTCGCGCCAAAAGCGTTCGATCGGATAGTCGCGCAGATAGCCGTAGCCGCCGAACAGTTGCAGCGCCTGGTCGACCACGTGGCTGCCGCTGTCGGTCGCCAGGCGCTTGGCCATCGCCGAAAAGCGCGACTTGTCGGGCGCGTTCGAGGTTACTTTGCCCGCCGCGAGATAGAGCAGCGCGCGCGCCGCTTCGAGATCGGTGGCCATGTCGGCGAGCATGAACTGGGTGTTCTGGAAATCGGCAATCCGCTGGCCGAACTGCTGGCGGTCCTTGGTATAGGCTACCGCCTCGTCAAGACAGCGTTGCGCCCCGCCGAGCGAGCACGCACCGATGTTGATCCGTCCGCCGTCGAGCCCGGCCATCGCGAACCGGAAGCCGTCGCCCTCTGCCCCAACGCGGTTGGCAACGGGTACCCGCACGTTGTCGAAGATCACTTGCGCGGTGGGCGAGGCGTTCCAGCCCAGCTTGCGCTCGGGTGCGCCGAACGACAGCCCGGGCGTGCCGTTTTCGACCACCAGACAGCTGATGCCCTTGGGTCCATCCTGTCCAGTGCGCACCATCGTCACATAAATGTCGTTGACCCCGCCGCCCGAGATGAACTGCTTGGTGCCGTTGACGACATAGTGGTCGCCCTCAAGCCGAGCGGTGGTCTTGAGCGCGGCAGCGTCGGAGCCGGAACCTGGCTCGGTCAGGCAATAGCTGGCGATGGTCTCCATCGACACCAGATCGGGGAGGAACCGGGCCTTGACCTCGTCCCCGCCGAAGCGGTCGATCATCCACGCCGCCATGTTGTGGATCGAGATGAACGCACTGGTCGCGGGGCAGCCATAGGCCATTGCCTCCATGATCAGTGCGGCTTCGAGCCGTCCCAGCCCGATCCCGCCGCTTTCGTCGCTGACATAGATCGCGGCGAAGCCGAGTTCGGCCGAGGCCTTGATCGTCTCGCGCGGGAAGACATGGTCTTCGTCCCACTGCGCCGCGAACGGGGTGATGCGGTCGGCGGTGAACCTGCGCGCCATCTCCTGGATGGCAAGCTGGTCTTCGTTCAGTTGAAACTGGTCGGTCATGCCGCCCCCCCTAGCAGCGGGGCGGGCGGGTTTTCCAGCCACCAGATTGCTAGGTGGGCCGATTAGCGCAGCGCGAGGGTCTTGCTCGGGGCAT
>JANMQW010000129.1:0-7620 GCA_031370725.1 Novosphingobium sp. | reverse complement strand
GTGATCGTCGGTCGCATCGGCAAACTTGTTGATCCGCTCCTGGCTGACTTCGAGCCATTCCGAAACGCCGATGACCTCGCCGGTCTTGGCTGAAAGTTCCTGTGGGGTCATTGCGGGCGTCCTCTCTCGCTGGCCGATTATGACCTGCGTCATGAACGCATCGTTTGCCTCATGCAACGCTCTCGACACCGGCTGGCGGTGCCGTAGCGTCAGGTCTCGAGCGCCGTAGCGGAAGAGCCGTAACGTGCGGCGACTCGTGCCGCCGCGCCCAGGCCCACAACCCACACTGGAGCGCCACGATCATGTAGCAAAACGGCTGGAACGCGATCCCAACGAACCCCGAACCGACCAGATAGACGATCTGCGAGCGTTGCAACGCGGATGCCAACGGCGCGATCCATGCGGCGTTCGGGTCGGGATCGCGGCGGTGGCGGCGATAGATCCGCTCCATCTGCCACACCCCCAAAACGTGCAGCAGCAGCCACAACGCAAGGCCTGGATAGCCCTGCTCGCCCAGCATCTCGAAATAGGCGGAGTGATAGGCGCGGGCCTTGTCCTCGACGGTGGTGGTCTCGATCGCGGTGGTGTTGCCGCTCGCCTCGGTATCGACGATCTCGATCGACAGGCGGTTCTGGCGATAGGCATCGAACCCGCCGCCGAACGGATGGTCCTTGGCGAACGCGATGGTCCACTGCCACACCGCGAGCCGGGTGGAAGCCGATTGATCGGCTTTGTGATCGCCGATGGTCTCCATCCGGTGGGTGAAGCTGGCGGGCAAGAAGGGTACGGTAAGCAGCCCCGCCGCACCGATCAGCGCGACATACACAAAGCGGCGCTTCACATCGCGCAGGCTCATTGCGATCAGGATCGCCAGGCACACAAGGCCCGTGCGCGCTTCGGTCCCCACGGGCATCAGCGCGCAGGCAAAGCACAAGCCCCAGGCGAACAGCTTGACCCGCCAACTGGGTTTGAAGATCGTGCCATGCCGCGCCAGCCACAGCGCCAACGGAATGATCGCGATCGCCACGGTCGACAGGATCGACCCTTCGTAAAGCCCGACGTTGTCGTTCACCAGCAGGTGGAGCGAGCCATAGCCGCCGCCCGAGGCGAGCGTCTTGATCCCGGCGGGGATGATGATCGCGCCCGCAGTCAGCGTCATCACCAGCGCGGTCGCCTCGATCCGCAGGCGGGTGCGCAAGGTTAGCGGCAGGAAGATCGCGAAAACCAGCGCCTTCCACACCCAGTCCCACTTGGCGATCGCGTCGTCGGGAAAATCGGCGCTGATCGTGGTCGCGCCGCAATACAACAGCAGCGCAACGATCAGCATCTGGCGAAAAGTAAAGCGGCTGCCGCTCTTGGCGTCGGCATAGGCCCAGCCGAGAAACGCCAGACCGAACGCGATCAATGAGACTGGGAATTTCTGGAGCAGAAACCAGGAAATTTTCTGCGGCGCCAGCACGTCGATATAGACGTAGGCGAGCACCCAGATGAACGGCTTGCGTAACCCTGCGGCGAACAGCGCGAAAACGAACGCGGTAAGGAACAGATCGATCATCGCGGGTCCCGCGGGGATGCCCGAGGCTTGACTGGCGGATGCGCCGCCGGTGTTTGGGGCTCGTCCGGATCGCGGTCGAGGTCGGGCCGCAGCAACAGCCGCCACACCGCGATGCCCAGCAGCAAGTGGATCAGACCCAAGGCGAAATTGTCGATCACGCCATTGCGTCCCTGAGCCCTCGAGGCGAAAATTAGTCTCGTTTCAAAGATGATTAACCGCGCCGGGTTGACGCCCCGTTAAGCCTTCGCTGCGAAATTACCGATCATGCCGCGCATCCTTCACGTTCTCGACCACAGCCTGCCGCTCCACAGCGGCTATACGTTTCGGACGCGCGCGATCATGAAGGCGCAAGAGGCCGATGGGCACAAGGTGCGCGCAATCACCGGGTTGCGCCAGGAATCGGGCGCTGCGTCAGGCGCCCCACCCGAACAGCACGCAGGGCTGACCTTCTATCGCACCCCCGGAAGCGCGCGCGGGCGCACCGGCTGGCGCGAATGGCGCGAGATCGAGGCACTCGCCGCAGCAATCGGCAAAGTCTGCGACGAATGGCGGCCCGATGTGCTCCACGCCCATTCGCCTGCGCTGTGCGGGCTGGCCGCGGCCAAGGTCGCCAAGGCGCGCGGGATTCCACTGGTCTATGAAATCCGTGCGTTCTGGGAAGACGCCGCCAGCGGCAACGGCACCGGCAGCGACAGCACCGTGAAATACTGGCTGACCCGGCGCCTCGAAAACCATGTGATCGCGCAGGCCGGGGCCGTGGTGACGATCTGCAAGGGACTGCGCGACGATCTGATCCAGCGCGGCGTCGCGCCCGAACAACTTTCGATCGTGCCTAACGGGGTCGATTTCGAACTGTTCGGCGAACCTTTGCCGCGCGACCTGGCGCTGGCCCGCGAGCTTGGCTTCGACGGAACCCACGAGGGCGGGCCGGTGATCGGCTTCGTCGGCAGCTTCTATCCCTACGAAGGAGTCGACGATCTGATCGCGGCAATGCCCGCGATCGTGGTGGCGCACCCTGCTGCCAAGCTGCTGCTGGTTGGCGGAGGCCCGTGCGAGGCGGCACTGCGCGCGCAGGCCGAAGCGAGCAGCGCAGCTCACGCAATCCGGTTCGTCGGACGGGTCCCGCACGAAGCGGTCGAACGCTATTATTCGCTGATCGATGTCGTCGCCTATCCGCGCAAGGCGATGCGGCTGACCGAACTGGTCACCCCGCTCAAGCCGCTCGAGGCAATGGCCCAGGGCAAGATCGTCGCCGCTTCGGACGTTGGCGGGCACCGCGAACTGATCGCCGACGGCATTACCGGCACGCTGTTCGTTCCCGACGATCCGGTCGACCTGGCGCGCGCGCTGGCGATCCTGATGTGGCGACGCAGCGAATGGGCGCACCAGCGCATCGCTTCGCGACGGGCGGTTGAGCGCGACCACGACTGGGCGAGCAACGTTCGACGTTATCGGGACGTTTACCATCGGGTGTTAGGCAACGTAGGCACGGTGATCGAGCCCGCCTGACGGGACGGTTGCCGGATGACCCGGAATCGCTGCCGCAGAAGAGACCGTCACCGATGAACAGTTCCGATGCCCTTCCGCGCGAAGCCGCGCCCAAGCAATCCTCGATCGTTGCCCACCCGTGGTTTTCCAAGATGATCGGGCTGTGGTTCGCCGCGCTATTCGGGCTGTGCAGCCTGGCTCTGGCGCCCGAGCTGCTCGAACGGATCATGACGACGCTGGGAATCGACCGGATCGTCCCCGCCGCGGCGCCGCCGCTGGGCCAGACCGCGCGGCTGTTGCTGGCGCTGGGCATGGCCGGAGTTGGCGAGATTGCCGGGCTGGTGATCGGCGCGCGGCTGGCCGCGCGCCAAACCTCCCATCAGGTCCGTCAGCGCGGGATCAAGCCCGCCGTATCCGAAGCTGGCATTGCCGAAAACGCGCTGAACTTGCGCGGCCGCGATCGCCACCCCGACGCCCCGGCGCGCAAGCCGCTGTCGGCTGCCAGCGATCTGGGCGACGACGTGGCCAGGGAACTGAGCGGGATTGACACTGCCCTGCGCCGCCGCGCCCTGGCCAGCGAAGCCGTACGCGAGCCGCGCCCGTTCCTCGAAGTCGCGCCGCTGCCCGGCGAGCAATGGCCGCCGGTTGCGCAAGATTCGAGCGAGGCCGAATCGCCCGTCGAACCCGAAGCCGATCCAGTCGCTGCAATTGACGACGCGGGCGAAGTTTTTGACCTCGGCGCGTTCGACGCGCTGCCCGAAGTGCCAGTTGAAACACCACCGGAGTCGTTCGTCGCCTCGTTCGTGCCCCCCCCGGGCCCGGTCGTCGCACCCTTTGCGATGCCCGAACCAAGCTCTCCGCCGGTCACCGAAGCTATTTTCAAACTCGCCGCATCCGCACCTGTCGCCGAAATCGCTACAGCCTCGCTCGAGGTGCTGGGTGTGGTCCAGCTCAGCGAGCGGCTCGCGCTGGCGCTCCAGGCCCGCCGCGAACGTCGGGCGCAGGTTCCCGCAGTTGTCGCCGTGGCAGCCGCACCCATGATCGTTGCCTCGGTGCAAGAGTTGGTTGACGAGCCGCGCGCGATCGTTTCGGCCGAAGACCCGCCCTTTGCGGAACCGATCGCGGGGCACGAGGAACCAACCGTTCCTGCGCAACAGCCCCCCGCATTTGCTCAAGCGCGGTTCGCCGCCCCGGCATCGTTCGCGCCGGTTGCCTTGGATGACGTCATCGAGGACGATGATTTGCCTGCGCTGGCCCGGTCGCTGACCATGCCGCGGTTCACCGGCTTAGGCTTGGCCGCGCCTGAAATAGTTCCCGACCTGATCGCCCCCGAACTCGAGCGCGGACTCGAAATACTTGCTCGCCGCGCGCCCAAGCCGGTCGTCGAGCCCGCCGCACAAGACGGGTATCCCGAGGCCCTGGAACCGGCGTTCGAAGCGGAAGGCATGACGGGAGCCGACGACGAGGCCGATGACGAAGGTATCGACGAGCTGACCGACGAAGTTCTCGAACAAGGCTATTCCTCGCTGCTGGCGATAGGATCGGGCCTCCAACGGCCCGAAGCGGTGCGCATCGAGGAGCCGCACAGCGATGAGATCGAGCCGGTCGTGATCTTCCCCGGACAGGGTGCGCGGTTTGCCGCCGAATCCTCCAGGACCCAACTCCAATCCTCGGCGAACGCGCCATTTGCGCGGCCCGGAACGACTCCGTCCGCCTTCGAGGTTCAACCGCTGGGCGAACCGGCGAGCCAGACCAATCCCGAAGAGACCGACCGCGCGCTGCGTGCCGCGTTGGCCTCGCTCCAGCGGATCTCCGGGGCACGTTGAACCGCACCCACCCCGAAACCCGCCTTCGCGGTTGCAAAATAACTATCTGCAAGCCATGGCATTGAACCGCGCAACTATCGTCGCCTAGGCGGCGCGTTGATTCGTGTTTGGTTTCAGCGGTAACTGTTATCGCGCTTGTGGACGGTGAAGAGAATGGGGTTTCCCAAGGCCCAGGGCCTGTACGATGCACGAAATGAGCACGATTCCTGCGGGGTGGGCTTCGTCGCCCATATCCGCGGCGCGAAGAGCCAAGCGATCATCGTTCAGGCGCTGGAGATCCTCGAAAACCTCGACCATCGCGGCGCGGTTGGCGCCGATCCGCTGCTGGGCGACGGCGCGGGCATCCTGATCCAGATCCCCGACGCACTGTTCCGTCAGTGGGCGACCCGCAAGGGCCACGATCTGCCTCCCGCCGGTGACTATGCAGTGGCGATGGTCTTCCTACCGCGCGACGAAGCTGCGCGCGAGATGGCATGCGGCAACTTCGAGAAGTATATCGCCAAGGAAGGCCAGCGTCTGATCGGTTGGCGCGATGTGCCGACCACGCTCGACGGGCTGGGCAGCGCGGTGATCGAGCAGATGCCGGTGATCCGCCAGTGCTTCATCGCGCGTGGGCCCAACTGCGCCGACCAGGCCGCGTTCGAGCGCAAGCTGCTGGCGATCCGCAAGCAGACCCAGAACCCGCTTGCCGCGCTGGCGATGAAGCACGATCTGCCTGGTCTGACCGAACTGTATATGCCCAGCTTCTCGTCGCGCACGATCGTCTACAAGGGGCTGCTGCTCGCGACCCAGGTCGGCAGCTTCTATGACGATTTGCGCGATCCGACGTGCATTTCCGCGCTCGGCCTCGTCCACCAGCGTTTCAGCACGAACACCTTTCCATCGTGGAAGCTTGCTCACCCCTATCGCTTCATCGCCCACAACGGTGAGATCAATACCGTGCGGGGCAACGTCAACTGGATGAACGCACGCCGCCGGACGATGGAATCCGAGCTGCTTGGTGCCGATCTCGACAAGATGTGGCCGATCATCCCGCACGGTCAATCGGACACCGCGTGCCTCGACAACGCGCTCGAGCTGCTCCTCGTCGGCGGCTACAGTCTGGCCCACGCGGTGATGATGCTGATCCCCGAGGCGTGGGCGGGCAACCCGCTGATGGACCCCGCGCGGCGCGCGTTCTATGAATACCACGCCGCGTTGATGGAGCCGTGGGACGGCCCCGCCGCGGTGGCTTTTACCGATGGCCGCCAGATCGGCGCGACGCTCGATCGCAACGGGCTGCGGCCGGCGCGCTACTGCGTGACCGATGGCGATCTGGTGGTGATGGCCTCCGAAAGCGGCGTGCTGCCGATCAAGGAAGACGACATCGTCCGCAAGTGGCGCTTGCAGCCGGGCAAAATGCTGCTGATCGACCTTGAGCAGGGGCGGATCATCGAGGACGAAGAGATCAAGGCCGAGCTGGCCGCCGCCGAACCCTATCAGAAGTGGCTGGATGCCGCGCAGTACATGCTTCGGGACATCGAAGTGCTTGAGCCCGAGCGTGGCGCGATCCCGGTCGACGAGACCAGCTTGCTCGATCGCCAGCAGGCGTTCGGCTATACCCAGGAGGATATCTCCCGGTTCCTCGAGCCGATGGCGTTGGTTGGCGAAGACCCGCTTGGCTCGATGGGCACTGACACGCCGATCGCGGTGCTCTCGGTGCGATCGCGGCTGCTCTACGACTATTTCAAACAGAACTTTGCCCAGGTCACCAACCCGCCGATCGATCCGATACGTGAGGAACTGGTGATGAGCTTGGTCAGCATGATCGGGCCGCGCCCCAACCTGCTCGGCCACGATGCGGGCACGCACAAGCGCCTCGAAGTCGGGCAGCCGATCCTGACCAACAACGCGATCGCCAAGATCCGCTCGGTCGAAGCGGTGCTCGATGGGGCCTTCCGCACCGAAACGATCGACATGACCTGGCCCGCCGCCAGTGGCGCGGCGGGGCTCGAGATGGCGATCAAGGAGATGTGCTGGGCGGCGACCGAAGCGGTGCTGGCGGACAAGAATATCCTGATCCTGTCCGACCGCGCGCAGGGCCCCGACCGGATCGCGATGCCCGCGTTGCTGGCGACCGCGGCGGTGCATCACCACCTTGTCCGCCAGGGTCTGCGGATGCAGACCGGGCTGGTGGTCGAGACTGGTGAGGCGCGCGAGGTCCATCACTTCTGCGCGCTGGCCGGTTACGGCGCGGAGGCGATCAATCCGTACGTGGCGTTCGAGACGCTCGAGGATATCCGCGTTCGCAAGGCGATGCCGCTCGATGCCAAGGACGTCCAGAAGAACTACATCAAGGCGATCGGCAAGGGCATCCTCAAGGTGATGTCCAAGATGGGGATCAGCACCTATCAATCGTATTGCGGGGCGCAGATCTTCGATGCGGTCGGGCTCTCGAGCGCGTTCGTCGAGCGGTACTTCACCGGCACCGCCACTACGATCGAGGGCGTAGGCTTGGCCGAAGTCGGCGAAGAGGCGGTGCGTCGTCACGCGCTCGCGTGGGGCGACAACCCGGTCTATCGGCGGATGCTCGATGTCGGCGGGATCTATCAGTACCGCATCCGCGGCGAAGAACACGCCTGGACCCCGGCCAACGTCGCCCAGCTCCAGCACGCGGTGCGCGGCAACGATCCGAAGAACTACGCCGAGTTCGCCGCCTCGATCAACGAGCAGGCCGAGCGCCTGCTGACGATCCGCGGGCTGCTGGCGTTC
>JANMQW010000056.1:0-13927 GCA_031370725.1 Novosphingobium sp. | reverse complement strand
TCGCCAGCACCGCCAGAACCCACGCGACCAGCGCCAGCACTTCCTGCACGAACCCGCGCATGAAGCCGGTGATCGCGGTGGCCCCCACGATCAGCAGGATAATGATGTCAAACGCATGCATCCGAGGTGAAATTATGTGTTTGCCACGATCCGGTCAACCACGTTCGGCAAAAGCCGCAGGGACTCGTGGCGCAACGCGGGCGGTATGTCGCCCGAAGAGGCATCGGGACCGAACGATCGGGTGAACCCCAGCTTGGCCGCCTCCTTGAGGCGCAGCCCGGGATGGGCGACCGGGCGGACCTCGCCAGCCAGCGAAATTTCCCCGAACCAGATCGATTCGGCAGGGCAAGGTCGTTCGGCCAGTGCCGAGACCAGTGCGGCGGCGACCGCGATATCGGCGGCCGGATCGGTCAGCCGATAACCGCCCGCCACGTTGAGATAGACTTCGGCCGACGAGAAATTGAGCCCGCAGCGCGCCTCCAGCACCGCCAGGATCATCGCCAGCCGTCCCGAATCCCAGCCGACCACAGCGCGGCGCGGCGTCGCGCCGCTAGCCAGACGCACGGTCAGCGCCTGGATTTCGACCAGCACCGGGCGGGTGCCTTCGAGCGCTGGAAACACCGCGCTGCCCGGCACCGCCGCGTCGCGCCCCGAAAGGAACAACGACGAGGGGTTGGCGACTTCCTCCAGCCCCGCCCCGGCCATCGCGAACACCCCGATCTCGTCGACCGCGCCGTAGCGGTTCTTGAGCGCACGCAGGATGCGGAACTGGTGGCTGCGCTCGCCCTCGAAGCTCATCACCACGTCGACCATGTGCTCGAGCACCCGAGGCCCCGCGATCGAGCCGTCCTTGGTGACATGGCCGACCAGCACCACGACGGCTCCGCTGGCCTTGGCATAGCGGATCAGTTCGAACGCGCAGCCGCGGACCTGGCTGACGGTGCCCGGCGCGCCCTCGATCTGGTCCGAATGCATCGTCTGGATCGAATCGATCACCAGCAGCGACGGCGGGCGGATCCCGCCCAGCGTGGCCAGAATATCGCGCACCGAACTCGCTGCGGCGAGCCGGATCGGGGCATTCTCCAGCCCCAGTCGCTGCGCGCGCAGGCGCACCTGATCTGCGGCTTCCTCACCGCTGATATAAACCGCGTCGCCCCCGGCCAGCGCCACTTTGGCCGCGGCCTGAAGCAGCAGGGTCGATTTGCCGACGCCGGGATCGCCCCCCATCAGGATCGCCGATCCGGGCACCAGCCCCCCGCCCAGCGCACGATCGAATTCGGCGAGCCCCGTGGGGCGGCGTGCGGGCAGAACGAGCGCCTCGTCCATCGCCACGAACGGAAACGCGCGCCCACCCGTAGAAAGGTGGTGCTTTTCAGAGAACACCGTCGCCGGGGCTTCCTCGGTCAGCGTGTTCCACTCCGCACAATCCACGCACTGCCCCTGCCAGCGCGAGGATACCCCCCCGCAAGCCTGGCAGACATAGCGTCGTTTGAGTTTCGACATGGTTTCGAGTTAGCGAGAACGGATGGGGAACGCAAGCACCCCCTCTCCCCACGCCAGGTTTAACCAGGCCTACTTGCCAAACCCCCGCTTGCTGGTATAGGCGCGCTCCTGCCGGGACAGGTCCGGCGTGTTCCCCGATAGCTCAGCGGTAGAGTAGGTGACTGTTAATCACTTGGTCGTTGGTTCGAATCCAACTCGGGGAGCCACTTTTCTTACCAGCTCCGGCCTCCTCCGACCGCCAGTGCGTCGGATCACATCCCGCTGAACAACATCGTCTAGACAAGCGTCGTTCGTACCACTGGCGGACGCGCAAATTTTGTCGCATGATGCGGTCATAACGATAAGGGGGGAACGCATGCAGGTCCGCTTCTGGGGAACGCGGGGCTCGATAGCCAAGCCAGGCCCGGGGACGGTGCGTTATGGCGGGAACACATCATGCGTCGAGGTTACGTCGCCCGGCGGCACGATGATCATCATCGATTGCGGCACCGGCGCACACGATCTTGGCCAGCGCATCCTGAAGAACAAGCTGACTGGCAACGTGGGCTCGATCCTCATCAGCCACACCCATTGGGATCATATCCAGGGAATCCCCTTCTTTGCGCCACTGTTCGTGCCCGGCAACACGTGGACGTTCTATGCCCCGCGCGGGTTCGGCGACACGCTGCGCGAAACGCTCGCCGGACAGATGGAGTTCACCTATTTTCCGGTGACGCTCGATGCCTTTGGGGCCAAGGTCGATTATCGCGATCTCGTCGAGCAGACTTTCGATATCGGCGATGTGCGGATTACCACGCGGTTCCTCAACCATCCCGCGCTAACGCTGGCCTACAAGCTGGAATGCAACGGCGCGACGATGGTCTATTCGTGCGACCACGAGCCGCATTCACACGAGCTGGCCGACGGCGAAGGCCAGGTCCACGGCCAGGACCGCGAGCACAGCGATTTCTTCCGCGGCGCCGACCTGGTGATCCATGACGCGCAATATACCCCTGCAGAGTACGCAACCAAAATCGGCTGGGGCCATTCGACCCCGCAATACGCGGTGCAGATGTGCCGCGAGGCCGGCGTCGGCACGCTGGCGCTGACCCATTACGACCCGACCCGCACCGACGCGCAAGTCGATGCGATCCTCGGCGAGCTGCGCGCCGCAGCACCGGCCAACGATCGGCTGAACATCGTCGGCGCTGCCGAGGGGATGGTGATAGAGGTCACCCGCGAGGGCAAGGCTCCGGGCGCCATGCCCCAGGCGCAGACGCAATCGCCTGAACCCCTACCGACGCGCATTCCGGTTGTCCGGATCGTCGGCAAAGCGCCCTCGATCAACGATCCACTCCATCTCGGACTGCTCGATGAAGGCCTGCAAATCCTCGACGAGGCCGAGGGCGAAGGCGGCGATGGCTTGACCAAGACAGCGGTTGGCCTGGTGATCGTCAAGGCCGACAGCCTGGTCCCTGGCGAAAGCATTCCCGATGCCATCGAGCGCGCCACAACAGGCCTTGAGTCGGTGCCCCCGGTGGTTGTCGTCAGCGAACACACCAAGCCTCGCGAACTCAACCTGCCCAAGGGTGCGGACTGGCTCAAACGCCCGTTCTCGCGCGAATTCGCCCGTGCCCGGATGCGTACCGCACTGCTTCGCAGCCAGTTCCGCTGGGTTCCCGCGCCGATCCCGCCCGACGAGTTGCAACGCCTCGCCGCGCTTCATGCCCTTGGCCTGCTCGATACTCCGGCGGAGGAACGGTTCGATCGATTGACCCGCGTCGCGGCAGCACTGTTCGACGTGCCGATCGCGCTGGTCTCATTGATCGACGCCAACCGCCAGTGGTTCAAGTCGTGCGTGGGCACCGATATCAAGGAAGCTTCGCGCGAGGTTTCGTTCTGCGCCTATGCAGTAGCCGAGCGCGAGTTGCTGGTGATCCCCGACGCGCTGCGCGACGATCGGTTTGCCGACAATCCGGTGGTTTCGGGTCCGCCCTATGTCCGGTTTTACGCGGGCGCACCGATCTTCATGATGGATGGCACATGCGCGGGTACTCTGTGCGTGATCGACGGACGCCCGCGCGACTTCACCGACGAAGACCGCGAGCGATTGCGGGATCTTGCGGCGATCGTCCAGCAGGAGCTGAACGCCAGCAGCTACGCCCACGCCTTGGCCTAAACGGCCAGGCGCGTTCGGCCTTCGGAGCTACCGCGCGGCGGGCGTATTCGTCCCCGTCGCTGCGGTCGCTGTTGGTGGGACCAGTGGCTTGGCGCCATCGCCCAGGATGATAAACGCCGACCAGTAGAACGGGTGCGAGGTCTGCGGATCGTCCATCAGCTTTTCCTGCGCCTGTTCGAGCGCCTGCGCAATCGGCACGCCAGGAGCGGCATCGAGCAGGCCACCGATCAAGCGCTTGGTGGCGTTATAGTCGTCGGGCACCGGCCAATGACTCGCGATCACCGAACGCGCGCCTGCGCCCACGAATGCGCGCACCAATCCATCGAGCGCGAAATTGCCCCCGGTGGTAACCCCCGCATCGCGTGAGGCGCCAATGGTCGCCATCCCAGCGGTATCGCACGCCGAGAGGATCACCAGGTCGGCATTGAGTTTGAGGTCGAAGATCTCGCGGAAGGTCAGCAGTCCGTCCGATCCGCTATCGCCGAACGAAGTAACCAGCGCGGGCCGCGCCGGACAGCCCGGCCTCGGCGCGGTAACCAGCCCGTGAGTTGCGAAGTGGAGCACACGGTATTGGTCGAGAGTCGTATCGGCGAGCAGCGCGCTGTCGGTGAACTGCGCGTCGGTGCGGACATCGCCGCCGCCGCGAACGAGTTTGCCTTGCGCAAAGAACAGCTCGTCGGGCGAGATCGGCGCTTGCCAGGTTTCGATCGGCCAGTCGCATTCGGTTGCCACGGCCCCGATCGGACGGGTGCGGGGGACTGCGTTGTGCCCAAGCCCGAGATAGTTCTTCGCCGCGGTCGATGGCTTGAGCGCGCGGATATCGAGGAACCCGCGCGGGCTCACCGCAATTGATACTTCGCGCCCGCGTCCCAGCCAGTCGACCCCGGTGAAATCGAACGCATCGGCATCGGCGCGCTTCATCCGGGTCTCATAGGCGGTGACCCCGCGGTCGGCGGTGACCAGCAGATAAGGGGGCAACTGGAGCATCGGACCATCGGGTTCGAAGATCAGGTGCTTGAGTCCCCGCACATCGGCATCGATCCCGCCGAACATCTTGATGTAAAGCTTGCGCGCACGGACGACGTCGAACGGGTAGTTCTTCTGTTCGCCGTCCTCGACCTTGACGATGCTGTCGCGCAGAATCTGCACGTCCTCTTCGAGATCGCCGAGTTTGCCCGCGATCGGCACCACCCGCGACGAGTCGGGCGTTACGAACAGTGCGTAAACCACGTCGGCAACGACCATCAGTTTGTAAAAACCCTCGCCCGGTCGCAGCGCGGCTTGCAGATCGGCGATCGCCAGGCTTTGCGGGGCAAGCACATTGTAGCGCGGGAACGCCGAAAGCTTCGACGTCAGCGCGACCTGATCCTGCTTGATCGCGCCCAACGTTTCGCGCCCGACCCGCAGGTTCTCGATATCCTGCGGTGTGGGCTTCTCGTTCGCCGCCATCCGCGCGACGTCGGCGTCGAGCCGGGCGACTTCGCGGGTACGGGCGATCGAGAGGCGGAATAGCGACGAAGCCTCGTCGTTGCCCTCGGACAATTCGCGCGCGAGGATCGCCTGGGTCTGCGCCACACCCGGCCGCTGGAGCACCTGCGAGGCGGCAAACAGCGCCTTGGCGGCATCGGCTCCGCCATCGCTGGCGAGCAGCGCGAAATAGGGGCTGAGCATCGTCCGCAACGTCGCGCCCGAATCGGGCACCGTGGGCGCTGCTTCGACGACCTGGGCATAGAGCGCGCGCGCACCGGCGGCATCACCGCTGCGGCCGAGATACGCGGCCTTGCGCGCCTGCGCCGCCAGCAGCGCGGGCGAACTGGGATAGGCGACGCCGATCGCCGCGATCGCCTTGTCGAACGATGCCAACGCGTCGCTGCCGCGCCCTTGCGCTTCCGCGATAAGTGCGAGTTCGATCAGGATTTCGGAACGCAGGAACCCGGTCGAGAGCACTCGCCCGTCACGCACTTCGTCGATCACGCGCAAGGCGTCGGCCAACAGCGGTGTTGCGTCGTCGAGGCGACCGCGCTGGCGGTTAGCGATGCCGCTGAGCATCTGTGCCTGGGCATCGAGGATCTGCGCCCGCTCGCTTGCACTCAGACCGGGATCGATCCCGCCCAGCCGCTGCAGCGCGACGTTTTCGCGATTGATCTGGTCGGCCAGCGGGCTGGCGATGATCCCCCGACGCAGCGCATCTTCTTCAAAGTTCTCGCTGACGGTAGCCACCGGTTCGGACAGCACGTCGAGCGCGCGCAGCGGCCGCCGCTGGTTGAGCGCGTTGATTGCGCGGTAGTTGCGCAACAGGCGCTGGGTGACCCCGTCGCCGCGTGCAACCTGGCGGTTGGCTTCGGCGAAAAGGTCGTCGGCGCCCTTGAAGTTGCCGAGATTGGATTGTTGCAGGCCCTGGTTGGCCAGCGCCTCGGCCAGGCGGCCGGGATTGCCGCGATCGCGTGTTGCGATCGTTTCGAAGAATTCCGCGGACTCGGCAAACCTCCCGCCGTTGTTTCGGTTATAGGCTTCGTCGCGGGCGTCGCTGGCTTCGAGCAGCCCGGCCTGGACGCGGGCGAACGCGGCCGGATCGCTGACTTCGGTGGTGGCTACGCGGATTTCACCGGACTGCGCGCGGTCGTTGACCACCGTCGCCAGCGCCAGGCGCAGCGCCGGATCATATCCCGCCAGTCCCTCGACGAAGTAGGAAACCCCGCCGCGAGACAGCGCATAGCGGCGATAGTCAACGTTGGAGCGCGAATCGTGACACGTCGCCGTATCGACCGCGCCGATCCCGTCGAGAGTCGCCTTGTCGGCGGCACCGCAGGCCAGTTCGAGCCCGGTCATCCCGCTTGGCTCGGCACCCAGCGCCAGCGTCCTGCGCACCGCGATCAGGCTGCCGATCGAGCCCGCCGCATCGCGGCAGCTCAGGCTATAGGCGCGATCGAACATGCCCTTGAGGCGCACGTCGAGCGGCGCGTTCTGCGCAGTGCAGGCGACGCCGGACGAACCGATCCGGAAGCTGTTACGCACCGAGACCGGGCTGTTCGATTGCGCCGCTGCGGGCGCCGGAATACTTATCGCGAGCGCGAACGCGAGAGCCAACGCACTTGACGCGTTGCCGTTGAATGTCCGGGCGATCACGGCTTTTCTCCCTGAACGGTGGTTTCGTCGACCGCGGACCCGAACAAGGCCGGGTTGCCCGCGCCCGAAACCGGCTCGACCACGTTGACGTTGCCGTCGAGCGCGCGCGTGCTAATCAGTGGCGTCGGCGGGGTGATCGGCGACGAGCCTTCATCGCTGCTATCATCCTCATCCTTCTTTTCGTCGCCAGCCTCATCGCCTTCGTCGCTGTCGTCGGCGGTCGGAGCGACGGGCGATTCATCGAGCGCAGCGTTGGTCACCACGCTGATTTCGCTTGAGAGCGCGGCAACCGGGTCGGTGTTCCCGAACGCGCACACCCCGGTTGTGATCACGCAGCCGTTGAAGGTGCTCGTTGGTGTCAGGTCGGAGGCGAAGGTTTTGCCATCTGCCACGGCCTCGGCTCTCAGGCTCGCAATGACAAGGTCGAACGCCGCCTTGCCGGTCACGATCCCGGTGTCGGTCTGGATTTGGCCGTTGATCACGAATTCGCTGCCTCCCGGTGGCCGGGTGCCTTCGCTTCCCATGTTGTTGTTGTTGCCGGTGTTTGAGCCGCTGTCGATGCGGGTGACTATTCCGGCCGGAACTGCGATGGAGCCCGTGTTCTGAATATAGACCGTTTGGGACCTCGATGAGAAGTCTAGGTTCGACGCATTCAGCACCCCGTCGGTCCGCTGGACCAGAGCAGGGGCGTTGATCTCCTTGACGTGCCCCTCATAAAGCGGGTCGGCTCGCAGCTTGGCAAGGATTGCGTCGCTGGCGACGTGGACGTGGTCTGCTTGAAACACGATCTGTCCGCCGAGTCCGCCCGAACCGTTGTCGATCTTGAGCGAACCCTTCTCTGCCTCGAGTTCGACCGTCCCCGAGAGCAGGTCGATCTCGTTCGTAGCGGTGAAGCCGCTGGCGACGACCGCGCCGGCGATCCGCAGAAGGCCGCCGGGCGTTTGCGTCTCGCGATTGCCCGAGGCAAACAGTGCCGTTCCATTGGTGCCATAGAGCTGGGCGGCGTTGATCGTCAGGTTCCCGATCGTCAGGTCGGTGGCCAGGTTGGTGATGTCGGCTCCGACGACGTCGATTTCGCCCGCCTTGAGCCTGGCGTATTCCGCGTTGCTGAGCATGTAACCGCTGGTCGCGGTCAGGCCATCGCCGACAAACATTCCGTTGGGATTGTCAGACGCGAGCAGGATCTCGCCGTCCGGGCCCAAAGCGTCGAGCGACCCGGTCTGGGTGATGTCGATATCGCGCGAGACGATGTCGATCCTGTGCCCGGCCGCGAGCCGTCCGTTGACCGTAACGAGTCCACCGGAATCGAGGTCGATGACACCGCCTGAGCCGATCTGGGTGGTTGCCGCGGGCGTGGTCACCGACTGCAGACTGATCCCCTGCGCCGCCGCGCCGAACAGCGAGCCTGCGCTTACCCCTCCATTAAACGTCAGCGCGCCGCCGATGCGAAACGGCTGAAGATTGAAGATCGGTAGGGAACCGAGCGGCCCGCTGAACGGCAGGAACACGTTCGAGGTCTGGTTCGCCATCGAGAAGTTGCCAATGTAGACCCGCCCGACCGGCTGCGTGCCGTTGACCGCCGCTATCCCTCCTGTGGTCACACTGCCGCCCGCCAACAACAGCACATCGCGGCCTCGCAAGTTTCCGGTTGTGATCGCGCCGCCGCTCTGGATGCCCAGGTCCTGACGCGCGGACAGCGTGCCGGTGTTCACCGGGCCATTGCTGCTGCCGATCGCTATTTTCTGTAACCCGCCGGTGTTGAGGGTGATCCCTGCATCGACGTTGCCAAGCATAATTGCCCCGCCCGCAGCGAAGACCGCACGGTCGCCGACGGTTACGTTGCCGGTGGTCAGCGTGGTTCCCGCGACCAGCGCGGAGACTTGCCGTGCCAGCGTGGCTCCGGAAATCGACAGAGATTGCAGCGTGTTGGCCTGCAAAGTTCCCGTCGTCACCGCGCCATTGATCGCAATCGGACCGTTGATTGCCACCGGCATGGCGGCAAGGATTGGCGCGGGATTGAAGTTGCCGGTAATTTGCCCGCCGAGTGCTTCCATCGAGAAATTGGCGAGATAGACCCGGCCCGTCGGCGCGCTGGCAGTGATCGAGCCAGTGGTCAGGCCGGTCCCGGCAAGCGCGAGGACGATCGCCCCAGTAGAGAGATTCCCGACAGAAATCGCTCCTGGCGATGATAATCCGATGTTGGCCCGCGACGAAAGATCGCCTGCCGTCACCGAAACCAGCGAGCGCAGCCCGACGGTATATTCCGCGAACGGATTGGTGCTTGGGTTGACGATCCCCGCGCTCGCCCCGGCGACATTGACAGCGCCGCCAGCCGAGACGGTTGCAGTATCCGAGGCCGTCAGCTGGCCTGTGGTCGCCGCGCCGATGGCCACCAGATCGATGTTGCCATTGGAGTTAATCGCCCCGGTGGCAATAGCCGCCCCTGCGGTCAGCGTGACGTCGGACGCCTGGATGAAACCCGTGGTAATCGAGCCGCCGGCGGTGATGTCGAGCAGGCCGTTAAAGGTTAGGCCGCCGGTCAGGAACGACCCTCCAAAAGCATAAATGCCCCCGCCAGATCCCACGTTGAAATTGGCATATGCCAGGAAGTCGAGGCTTGAACTCAGATTCAGGCCACTGCTGACGTTGATCGTGCCGTAAACCGCAGGCGGCGTGGCCGGGAGAACGAAATTGGCCGCGCTAAGCGTAAGGTTCGCGCTGTTAAGCGTCGAATTATCAAGCGTTAACCGCATCTGGCCCGGGGTCGTCAGCGTAAAGCCGTTGGTGATCGTCACCGTGCTGTCGAGCATCGTCAAATCATACGGCTCGGCCGTTACGGTGACACTGGTTGGCACCGGAATGCCGCTGACCATCGGATCAACGACCTGGAGGATTGTCGCGGTGACGTTGGGGGCCAGATTGCCGCTTGTAGTCAGTGAGTAGTTGCCGATGCTGACATCGCTCTGGCGGATGAAAAATTCGCTCTCCGTTCCTTGCGCGGCCGCATAAAACGATTTGCCTACCGTGCCGCCGGTGCCGCCCACTCCTCTCGCACTAATCGCAACGTTGTTGGCCATCAGCGAGCCGCGCTCGGTGCGGTTGAAACGCTGGGTGACTGTCGTGTGGCCGTCGCCCGCATAGCCATCGCCGCCGTTGCCCACGATCGAACCCGAGCCGCCGTTGCCGCCCGTGCCGTCGGCTGTGAGGACCACGTCGGTGAACGTGGCGGGCGAGCCGCGCACCAGAATCCCGGCGCTGCCGCCGAAGCCGGTGCCGCCCTTCCCCCCCGCGCCTGCGGTGGTGCCGGTGCCGCCATTGCCGCCGTCGCCGCCGACAGCCGACGCATCGCCGGTGACCAGCTTGAAACTCGCCGACCCGGTATTCGAGGGCGTGTCGAGGCCGCTGCGCGTGCCGACGGTGATCGCGCCGCCGAACGCCCGACCGCCTACTCCGCCCGGCGTCCCGGGCGCGGTGGTGCCGCCGGTGTGGCCCTGCCCGCCGGTGCCTCCAAACGCTGTGGCAGCGATGGTGGTATTACCGGTAACGGTCAGAACGCCGCGACCCGCGACTCCCAACGCCGCGGCATTGCCGCTGTAAGCCTCACCGCCCGCGCCGCCCCCTTGACCCGGCACGGCGCTGCCGCCGTCGCCGCCAAATGCGCTGACGTCGAGCGACAGGTCGGCAAGATTGATCGCGCCCGGCCCGTTGTTGGCTGGCGTATCGATATCCGCCTGCCCCGCGAAGGCGATCCCGCCCGCACCACCGAGGTTGCCATCGCCGCCGAACGCGGTCGCGCTGAGGAAAGTGCTTCCCGCGACCAAGATCGTCCCGTTATTCGTTCCAATGAACGCGCGGCGGAACGACCGCGCGCTGATCGCGTTGCCGCCGTTGACCCCGTCGCCGCCGAAGGCGTCGCCGTACAAGTTCGCGTCGCCGCCGATCGTGATCGTACCGCCGTTGACGAACACCTCCGCGCGGCCCGCACCCGCGGAGCCGCCGTTGCCCGTACCTGTCGCGGTGCCGCCCCGCGCGCCCGAATCGATATCGAGGTCGCCCAGCGTGATAATGCCGAACCCGGTAGTGTTGACACCATTGACGGCCAGCACGTTGGCCAAGCCGCCCGTGGCGTTGCCGCCGTTGCCCGCGAGATTGCCGGTCCCGCCGTCCGCGGTGGCGCGGAGCGCCGTCAAGCCCGTGACTGTCAACGAACCGTTGCGTGCGAACACGAAGGCGCGCGACAAGCTGCTTTCGGGATCGCCGAACGCGGTTCCGCCGTTGATCCCCGCGCCGCCAATGGACCTGGCATAGGCACTGGCATTGCCGTTGAAAGTTGCATTGCCGCCATCGACCGAAATGATCGCCCGGCCCGCGTTGCCCGCGCCACCATCGCCCGTGAGACTGTTCGAATTGCCACCAACGCCAAAGGCGTCCACATCGGTATCCGTAGCGTTCACCGTCAGGGTGGCCCCGCCGGTCACGTTGACCTGTGCGATTCCGCCAACACCCGCGCCGCCGTTTCCGGCCGAGCCGGAATTGTTGCCGCCTTGGCCCGAGGCATCCACGCTGATGAGATTGAAGGTCAGCGTGTTGGTCCCCCCGCCAGCCTGGATCGATGCGGACCCGCCGGTACCCATCCCGCCGTTGCCCGATGCAGCCGCGCCGATCGCCCCGCCGAATGCCTCGGCATTCACTTCGAGCACGCCGCCGCTCAGCGTGCCGCCGTTGAGCTGCACGCTCACGTTGCCGCCGGTCGCGTTTCCGCCATCCGCGCCAAAGCCCAACGAGCGCACGTTGACGGTGCCGGTGACGGCGACCGAACCGCCGGTTGTCACCGATAATGTCGTGCTGCCACCGCGACCCGATCCCGTGCCGACGGTTGGCGAGGCCCCGATTCCGATGCCGCCCGACGCGGCGAGCAGGTCGCCGGTGACCGTCAGCATGCTGTTCTGACGCGCCTCGACGCTGGTGTTGCCGCCCTGGGCCATCGCCGAATTGGCGTTACCTGATCCGGTAAAGCCGCCGCTCGCCAATTGGGTGAGGCCACCGATCGACATTGTGCCATTGTTGAACAGAACGATTCGAGCCGATCCGCCCGTGGCACCGCCCGCGTTGCCAGCGGTCGCATTGCCTCCGATCCCAAACCCGAACACGTCAAGCGCTCCGCCGAATTGGATGCGATTGCCGTCCGAAGCGGCGGCTACTGCGTTGCCGCCGAAGCCCATTCCTGCCGGACCGCCGTTGGCGTTTCCGCCGGTGCCGGGGGCCAGGATTCTGGCCATGCCGCTGATTGTGATTCCGTCGCTAGCTGCGACTTGGGCATTGACGAGGGCTTGCCCGCCGGTGCCTGTGCCTCCAGCAGCGCCGTTGCCAACGCCGCCTGTGCCTGGCGCGATGACGTTGGCCGCAGCGTTGATCGTGATGCTCGACCCAGTGTCGCGCGCGAAAATCTGCGAAATGCCGCCGGTCCCGTTGCCTCCCACCGCGGCATTGCCTGCACCGCCGAAACCGCCGGCGTTGAGGTTGACCGGGCCGGTGATCGAGACGTCGCCGCCCATGGTCGCCTGGGTAGTCGCGGTCCCGCCGGTCGCGTTTCCACCCGCAACGCCCGCAGCGCTGCTGTTTCCGCCGAAGCCGATTGCGGTAACCGAGGCCATCCCGCCGACGGTCAGTTGCGAGCTGGTGTCAGCTCCAAGCCGCGCGGTCCCACCTGCCCCTGCGGCACCAAGCCCGCCAGTACCGTTCGCAAACGCACTAATGTTGCCAGTGATCGAGATGTTGCCCGAGCTGGCACCGCCAATCGTATTGTAGAGAATTGCCCGCGATTGGCCCCCGGTGCCAGTACCGCCCAGTGCGCCGGCAACAGCTGCTGCCCCGCCCTGAGCGTTGCTGGACAAGTTGACGTTCGACCCGATCGAGATGGCACCCGCCTTGTCGTGATAGATCTGGGCAATGCCGCCGGTCGCGTTACCACCTCGGATCCCGGCAATCAGCGCGTCGCCACCCTGCGCTGTCGCCGCCAGCGAAAGCGCGCCGCCGATTGTCAGCGTACCACCATTAAACGAGCCGATCTGGGCCGAGCCCCCGGTGGCATTGCCGCCATTGATCCCTGCCGAGGCACTACTTCCCCCGACCGCGTTTGCGGTTAGCGTAGCGAAGGTGCCTATCGACAGCGAACCACCGTTGCTGACTCCAATGGTTATGCTGCCGCCAGTGGCGGACCCGCCTGGGACACTGCTTACTCGACTGCTATCAAGCGTCGCGCCGCGCGCGATCGAAAGGCTGCTACCTATCGCGTCGGAAAAGATGCCAAAACCGCGGTCGGCATGAGCCGTCAGTCCGGCCGCGAAGCTGGTCGTTCCGCCGCTGCCCGCACCGGCATTAAAACCATCGGTCGCGCGACCTTGCACGTCGGATGTGAAAGCGGTGTTCAAAATGTCGATGCCCGCAAGGCCGGTGCCGGCACCTGCGGAAGCCCCGCTGCTTGCATTCCCGCCGATCACGTCATGGCCCGCCGACAGCACCACGGCGTTGCCGACCACATCGGCCGCGCCTGCGATGTTGAAGCCGAGCGTGCTGCCCGCGCCGATCGCCAAGGTAATCGCCGTATTCTTGGGCACCGCGACCGCATAGATGCGGTGGAGCGGGCCGGTCCCGGAATACGCCGGTCCCGTGATCGTGCCGTCGTTGAACAGCGTGGTCCCGGTGCCACTGGTTCCCGAGGCGACCTGTATGTCGATCAGCCCGTTTAGATTGAAGGTCAAAGTCGCCGCGTCCGCGCTGACCAGCCCAGCCCCGACGGCGGTATTGATCGTACCGCGCTGCGAGATCACCGGAGCGACGATTGCGACGTAGTAGCCGCTGGCGGTGAGCTGCGCGCCAGGCTGAATTGTCACCGCCGAGCCCGGCGTGACCGCACCGTTAAGCTGGACGAATTTGCCGCTGGTACTAGGCTGTTCGAACACCCCGCCGACGACCGCCGGGGCAATGCTGGTCAGCCCCAGATTGCCGACGTTGAACACCGCGGTCGAGCCGACGATCACGCCGCCGGGGCTGTAGAAGTACACCGTTCCGCCCGGAACCGGCGATGTACCTTGGATCTGCGCGACCACATTGCCGTTGAACTGCACCGCGCGGCTGGGG